>JASHTR010000057.1 GCA_030040455.1 Terriglobia bacterium
AGCAAAAACCGCGCGCGGAGAAAAAACAAAAGCATAAACACGGCGACGACAGAAAGAAAGGAAAAACGACGACGACGGGTTACATTCTTAAATGGCAAGACGATCCATCAAAAGTTACATTCTCACGTGGCTTGACAGGTTGTTACCGAAATCTCCCTGAGCGTCGTTAACGCTTAGGTACAGTTCGCCTGCGGACTTGGCAGTGAATGTAAGGCCCGTACCGATTAAGAACGCCTCACCACTGCCGATCTTTGCGATCAGGGACCAATAAGGGAGCGCTGGAGCGAGGAAATCGGCATTTGCAAGCTCAGGGAATTTGCTGTGCGGTTCACCCTCCGGCGTTGAAGTGCAATGGTCAGCGTGGCCACAAGGAAAACTCCAACGCGCGCCCTTTACAGCAATTGTAACCGTTTCACCTTGAATCACCTGCAACCCGGTATCAGGCCATTCCTGCGAAGCGGGAATCAGGATTACCTTTGTTTGTTGGGCTGCGGCAGACCTTCCAAACAGAAGCAATGCCAATGCGAGAGCGGCAATTGCAAGCATTCCTGTCAGTTTCATCTGAGAAAGAGATAAGGAGGAGATGTCTCGGGAACGAGGCGCGGAGCTAAAACCGATCCATCAGAGTCTCCCCGCGCGCGGGTGGTGGGGAGCCATCTGTACGCCTCGCCCCCTGCTAATAACGCTTCGATTTTTTCGGGTCGGAAGGACTGAGAAGCTTCAGCGCATGTGCTATTTCGTTAACGGAACTGCCAGGTCACCGAATTGGGCAAGATCTCCCTGGCACTTGCCTAAGGAGAGGGTGTCCTCTACATCCGAAATCGTGAGGATGCAAACTTTCTTCTTCAGCATGAGCGGCTGGCGCGTATCCGGGTCCAGCATCCCGCTATTCACCATGCGGGTAATTTGGAACGTGTCTCCGATCTTGACACCCGCTGGCGAGCCGGCATTTAGATATGTCATACCATCCTTCACTCCGGCAACCTTGGCCTGCTTCTTCGGTGGTCCCAGATTGGACGTCGAAGGGATGGCGCTTGTGATCTTGGGCGCAATCTGGTCCTCGACGGACTCAAAAGCTTCGTCATTCAGTTTCCCCAGCGCGATGTTCGGGTCCGGGCCCGTAGTTGCAGGCCGGCCAGGAATGGGAATTCCAAAGGGACCTCGAGTCATTCCCCTCCCGGCATCCGACTCAGAAAGCTCCTCGTTGTCCTTTTCGAACGATCCCGTAGGATCCAAAATGATCGTTGCGGTTTCCACGCTCAGGATCTGGGCTGTAACCTTGAGCGTCACGTCTCCATAGATGATCGTCTTGGAGCCGTTTTTCACGTTACGCCGGGTTGACCGATAATCGTCGACGCGGATCAAGATAATAGCGGGAACTCCCAGAAGCCGGCCCACGTGTGCTGCGGAATTGAGATTAACACTGCCATCATGCTCTAAGCTTAGCTCCCCCTTGACTTTATCTAACAATTGCCTCTCGACGATCTGGAGCGCCCGGCTATTAACGAAATTTGTCGTTAGATCATTGACGAGCCTTTGTTCTTGATCTCCAAACTGTCCTCCTCCCTGCGGAAGAATGGCCGTTCGTTTGACTGACTGGCCGGAGACAAGAGATGTCCCAATAAAAAAGGTACAGATGAGCAGCGAAACGAAAAGCGCTTTCACGCCCCACCTCCGGGACCATTAGGATGTTTGACCGCAGTTTTGCCCATGAAGATCGTAGGTAAAAGTTCCTTTCTCTCCAAGGCATCCCTCTGGTGCCTTTTAAGGCAAAACGAATGGGATAGGGCATTATTATTCTGGTAATAAAGGCTTGTCAAGGAACGGATTTTCAAAGCCATGCCTGTGGACAATCGAGGAAACGTTGCGTATGATTGAGGTGCTCGTGAAGCGACGCTCATACTCATGGGCATTTTTCCCGGCACACAATGTGCTTGCCTCCCCCTTTTTGCCTGAAACGTAAACATCCATGGCCGTATTACACCCCGAAAAAATAAGCGAAAGTCTGCTATGACTACGTTGTTGATTCAGGGCGGACGCGTCATTTCTCCCGAAGACGGGCTGGATGACGTGGTGGAAATCAAGATCGAAAGCGGAGTGATTGCCGAAATCGGCCACAACCTATTACTCCCACAGCGTGACGGGCAAACGCTCGACGCCCGGGGACGAGTGGTGAGCCCCGGGTTCATCGATCTGCACGTGCACCTCCGCGAGCCAGGCGGCGAAGAGTCCGAAACCATCGCGACCGGTCTTGCGGCTGCGGTTGCCGGCGGCTTCACCGCAGTTTGTCCCATGCCAAACACTCAGCCGGTGAATGATTGCCAGGAGATCACCCGCTCGATTCTTGAAAAGGCCCACGAAGCGGCGCTGGCGCGAGTTTTTCCGATTGCCGCGGCCTCCGAGCGGAGTGAAGGAGAGCGATTGACGGATTTTAGCGCGCTGGCGGCCGCTGGCGCGGTGGCATTTTCCGACGACGGTCGTCCGCTGAAAACACGCGAGCTCATGCAACGCGCCCTCGAACAAGCCAGTGCGCTGGGATTGCCGGTCATCGACCATTGCGAAGACCCCGCGCTCAGCGCTGGAGGCGCGATCAACGCGGGCGCCGTTGCCGCACGGTTAGGCGTGAAGGGCATCCCGAACGACTCGGAGGATGAATGCTTGGCGCGGGACCTGGAGTTGGCCCGGGCGACGGGCGGACGCTTGCACCTGGCTCACCTCTCAACCGCAGGTGCGGTCGAAAGGACGCGCGCGGCGAAAAGAAACGGAGTGCGGGTGAGCTGCGAAGTAACGCCGCACCATTTTACCCTGACGGAAGAGGCGGTTGTTGATCGCGGCGTGGATGCCAAAATGAACCCGCCGTTGCGAACGGCGCGCGACCGCGAGGCGATCCTTGCCGGGCTTGCTGACGGCACCATCGATGCGATCGCCACAGACCATGCGCCCCACGCGCCTTCCCTCAAGTCGCGGCCTCTTGCCGCGGCTCCTTTCGGCGTGACGGGACTCGAGACGGCGCTGGGGCTTGGGTTGACCCAGCTCGTCGAGCCGGGCAGAATTTCGCTTTTGCGGCTGATCGAGCTGCTCAGCTCGCGGCCCGCCCGCATCCTGGGCAAGCCCCTCGGGCGGCTGCGAGTCGGCGGGGCGGCGGACATCACGATTTTCGATCCGCACGCTGAGTGGACGTATCGCGCCTCCGAAGGCAAGTCGAAGAGCCGCAATTCCCCCTTCGACGGCTGGAAACTGAAAGGCATCGTTACGGCAACTCTCGTTGGTGGGAAGATCGTCTATCGCTCAAAATAGCGTTGTAGCGGCGACGTTCCTTAGCTTCTAGCTTTTGGTGTCCGGCTTCCCGGCTTGACGGCGGGTACGCCCGCTTTGCAAAGCGGGCAATCGGAAGGATCGTAATTTTGAACGGCAAGAGTGACGAGAGCTTCCTTCAATACGCCCAGGTCTGCTGCTCCCCCACTGCGGTCGATAAGCGCCCCCACTCCTAAAACTTCGCCGCCCGCCTCCAGGACGCTTTGCATGGTTTCGCGCGTCGAGCCGCCAGTCGTGATGACGTCTTCAACCACGAGGCTCTGCTCGCCGGGATCGAGACGGAAGCCCCGGCGCAACGTCAGGGCGCCATCCTGCCGCTCGACGAACAGGGCGCGCGCCCCGAGCGCCCTTGCCACTTCGTGCGCTACAAGAATCCCGCCCAGCGCCGGCGCCACCACCACGGAAACGTTAAGCTGCCGGAACTTTTCCGCGAGCGCCGAGCACAACTGCCCGGCAATTGGGGGATGCTGGAGCACGAGCGCACATTGAATGTAACGGTCGCTGTGGAGGCCCGAAGAAAGAATGAAATGGCCCTCGAGTAGCGCCCCATGCCCGCGAAAGATATCGAGAATCTCGCGATCGTTCATCGGCAGATCACCTGGGTCTGAGAAAGGCTTAGCAGGATGCTGACAAACTCCTGGAAGTGTCATCCTGAGGAGCCGAATGCGGTCCTGAGCAGTAGCGAAGGAAGGGTCCCTGTATTTACTTGATTCTACAAATGCCGGGATTCTTCGCTTCGCTCAGAATGACAGGTTGCATGGTTGTTCAACGACCTGTGAGCGCCTGTTCCATTTCGGCAACGATGGCATCGGCGGCGGCTTCGGGCTGCTGCGCGGTGGTAATGGGACGGCCAACCACAAGATAGTCCGCGCCGGCACGAAGTGCCGTAGCAGGGGTTGAGACCCGAGCCTGGTCCTGTGCATTTGCGGCGGCGGGGCGAATGCCAGGCGTCACAATAATGAAGCCGTCGCCGCAGGCGGCGCGGATGGCGGCCGCCTCGCGCGCGGAAGCCACCACTCCATCCAGGCCCGATGCCTTTGCCAGCAACGCCAGGCGAACCACCGCTTCTTCCGGCGCGCCCGCAATTCCGATTTCCGTGAGATCGTGCTCGGAAAGACTGGTGAGCACGGTGACGGCGAGAACCAGCGAGCGCGCGCCGCCGGATTCGCCTTCGCGCGCGCCCTCGCGCGCCGCTTCCATCATCTTGCGTCCGCCTGCCGCGTGAATATTAAACATGGTCACACCCAACCGGGCCGCCTCGCGCGCTGCGGCTCGCACCGTGTTGGGAATGTCGTGGAACTTCAAATCCAGGAAAACGCCTTCCCCCCGCGCCGCGAGATAACGTGGCAGCACCGGACCCTCCGCCGCAAACAGCTCAAAGCCCACTTTGAACAATCCCACGTGTCCCTGGAGCCTCTCAGCCAGGCGCGCCGCCTCGGCAGCACTCGGAAGATCCAGCGCCACAATCAGCCGCGATCGCGCCAGGGATGTAGAAGGTAGCATTTGGCCTACTGAAGGCATCCTCGTCATTGTAGGGGATGAGCGCCGAAAGGTGAAACAAAAGTTTCGGATTGCCGGGAAGAAACAGGACTCCAGTTGGGCGCGAGCTGTACGCTGATGGACTCTTCATGGCCGTTGCGTATAATGGCCAGCGTTGCCGGTTGTGTTCCCGCGCTACTCAGGGCGCTCACCAGGTCAGAGGTGTCGGTGATTTCCGTCGAGTTCAGCCGCACAATGCAGTCACCGGCCCTGAGGCCGACCTTCTCCGCTGGCGTTCCCTTCTCAACTTCGGTCACGAGCACGCCTTTGCCTTGCTTCACGCCAAAGTATTCCGCAAGCTGGGAGGTCAGGCTCTCAGCGCGAATGCCCAGGCGAGCGCGCGTAGGGCTGAAGCGGAAATTGAAGACTTCCGGAATCCGGATGGCCGGCATGGAAAACGTCATGCCGGGAAGAAATTCGTGGCTCGCCAACGATCCTATCGTTACTTTAAGGTCCAGCTTCTTGCCGGCGCGGCTGATGCGGAGCGTCACGGTGCGGCCCGGCGGCGTTTCTTTTACCCACTGCCGAAGCTGCGCCACGCTCCATACCCGCGTTCCCGCAAATTCAAGGATCACGTCATTCCGCTCGAGACCGGATTTGGCTGCCGGGCTGTTGGGTTCCACGCTCACCACAGCCGCTCCGTATTCTCCCGGAAGCTTCAGCTCCTGTGCCTTTTGTGTGGTCACGTCAGCCAGCTCCACCCCGAGCCACGCTTCGCCTGCCTCCAGGCTCACCGGGCCTGGCCGCTCACCCCCTCCCATCATTTGGAGGTTCTG
This sequence comes from Terriglobia bacterium, assembly GCA_030040455.1. Lineage (GTDB taxonomy): Bacteria > Acidobacteriota > Terriglobia > UBA7540 > UBA7540 > RH2-MAG17b. The sequence continues at coordinate 5,631 of JASHTR010000057.1, forward strand.
GGCGGAAAGCATCCAAGGGCTTCCGACCCTTACCACAAACAGAATCAATGCCAAAGTGGAGATGTGGGATTTCATGATCGCTCCTGCTCTCAATGCATTCGTTCCAGCGGCTGGTGCGCGCGAAAAAGCGTGAAAAAATCAACGCGGGCTGTCATCCTGAGCCCGCTCGCTCCTCATAACAGATTCGAACGCTCACACCGTCACCGGCTCTCCATCCTCTCACGGGTTCTGGCTGTTCAGGTGTTCAACCTGCTCCTGGACCTGCTTCATGAGCTGGCGGTTCAGCTCCTGCAACTGCTGTTCAAGAACGGCCCTCTGCTCCTCAAGCTGCTGCTGGAGCATCTGGAACTGGCGAAACATTTCCTCCCGCTGTCCCTCGCTTTCGCGCCAATTTCGCCAGAAGTCTTCCTGAAAGGCTTTCAACTTCACTGTTGCCGCTGGATCGAGCATGTGGATTTGAATGTTGCCCGTCATGGTTTGGACTCGCAGGTCTTCCCCGCCGCCGTAAAGGGCGCCGGCCTCGCGGAGCGATCCACCCATGAACCCATCGCCGGAACTTCGAATTTCCAACGGGAAGTCAGAGAGGATCCGGTTTCCGCGCGCATTACCGATGAAAGCGTTGATGGTGAGGGGCAGCTTCGGTGGCAGGTAAACATCCACATCGCCCGTCTGGGTTTGGAGGCTTGAGGAGCCAAACGTCTGGTGGCTCGCATCAATACGCGCCAGAATGCGTCCTGCAAGGGTTTGAGCGCGCACCGAACTCATGGCCTGGAGCAGGTTGATATTGCCATCCGCCGTTCGGACGATTACGCCTCCGCGCGCCCCCGCCACCTGGACGTTTCCCCCTGCCGTTTGCGCGTGCACGGTATTTCCGCACTGTCCCAGATGAATTTGTCCGCCCGCTGTTTGGACGGAAACCGGTCCGGAGGCGGCCAGAATCGTGATGTTTCCGCCGCCCGTTCGGGCCTCGACGGGGCCGTTTACAATTCCCGCCACAATCTGCCCGCCTTGCGTTTCCAGCAGGGCGCTCCCATTAACATTTCCCACCTGGATCGCCCCACCCGCCGTCCTTGCGCGGACGCTCGCGCCGACGTTGCCGAGATGGATTGTTCCTCCGCCGGCCGAGACAAGCACGGGCCCGGTAACGTTGCCGGCGCGGATATCTCCGCCACCGGTTGCTGCGCCGAACTGGCCTTCCAGATTTTCCACGAGCACGTTCCCTGCGTGAGTGCGGATATTCAGATTAAACTTTAAGGGAGATTCCACGTCGAACTTCGCGCTCAAAGAGCCGGGATTAATTCCGCAGGCAAACCTGCCGGCAAGAGTTATTGCACCCTTCGCTGTGAGCGCTTCAAGATCATAATGCGTGAGGCAGTTCCGCGCTTCCTGCGCGTTCCGTGTATATACGGCAAGATGCACCACGCACCGCAGATGATTGGGATCGCCCGGTTTTACTTCTATTGTGCCCGGTTCGGCACGCAGAACGAGCCACCCGCCCTGCTCGACCGGAACGTCATAACGAATTTCTTCAACCCACGCCCTGCCCTCGCGGTGAGGGACGCCCCGTGTAACCTCCGGCGGGTTGGCCGGAAATCCCACCGCACGGGCGCCCAGGACCAGCGCTAACAGAACGGCCAGCCGAGTCATCTTGCCCCCTCGAATGTCTGAAGAGCGGAAATAGCCTTCATGCGCACGTAGGCGTTTGACTTCTGACCGGCAAACTTCCGAAGGGCGGGGAGAAGAGCTTCATCCCGCTCATCCAGCACGTGGTTCACAAGCTCGTCGATTGCTGCCACGCGGACGCCGGAATTGGAATCCTGCTCGACAGCTTCGATCAGGGCCCCCTCGACGCTCGGACCCCAGTCCATCGCCTGAACGCATCGCAAGGCTTCGAGCCGCACGCCGGGATTCGGGTCATGACCGAGCGCGTTGAGCAGGGCACTCTTGACGGCGGGATCGGTGCTTTGCGATTTCAGCGCGGCGAGCGTGTCAAGGCGAATGCCGGGATTATCGTAGTTTCTCATGGCGTTCAGCAGGATTTGGCGAATGCGCGGATTTTCAACCGAGCCTTCGAGCGTGACGTGATGCTCGGCGTTCACGGTGATGAAGACTTTGTTCTCTCCGGGATCGGGTGCAACTTGGCTGACGTTGCTGATGCGGCCCAAGTCGATGCCGGCCATCGACGCCTGGTTAGCCGCCGGCTTTGCCGAAGGCTGCATGTTGCTTGAACGAGCGCGAAGCATCCATCCCAGCCCGAACGCCAGGGCAATCACGGTGAGCGTTCCTGCCGCACGGGAAGGATGAAGCGGCATCCAATCCGTCAACAGCCGGCGCCAACCGAACTGCTCCCGATCGAGGGATGCCTCCAGCGCTTGCCGGCAGCGGACCAGCAGCTCCGGCGTGGCATCCCGCGAAGCCCTTTGGCCGAGCAGGTTGTGCAGGCGACGCGCCTGCTCCAGCTTCTCCCGGCAGTTCGGACACTCCGCCGCATGACGCTCAACCGCCTCAGTCTCGGAAGGCAAGAGCTCCTCGTAAGAATAAAGCGTCGCACTCCGTTCAAATTCTTCGCAGTTCATCTTTACTTCCATATTGCCGTGCCGCGGTCTGCTCTTAATAGAATGTCAAGGAAGCCGCTTTCACTGTCATTCTGAGCGGCAGCGAAGAATCCCTGCATGTGGAGAACTCAATCCAATGCGGGGATTCTTCCTTCGCTCCGCTCAGGGCCGCCTTCGGCTCCTCAGAATGACATGCCCACAGACCTTTTCAGCATCCTGTTAAATCAGGTCCACTAACTCCGCGCGCAACTTATGCGTCGCCCGGAACAGACAGTTCTTGACGGTATCTTCCGAAGCGCCTACTAACTCACCGATCGTCCGCAGCCTTAAACCCTCATAATGCCGCAACTCAAAAACCATCCGTTCCCGTGGACTGAGGCCTTTCAAGGCCTCGTTGAGGCGACCGTCGATCTCCTTAGCTTGTAACTGCCGCTCAGGATCGAGCGCCGCCCGGTCTTCAGCGACGGTTTGGAAGAACTCTGGCTGGTCATCTTCAGACCCAGGGCCTTGAACCTCCATCTTGCGGCCCTGCCGCCGCAAATGGTCCAGGCAGACGTTCACGACCACGCGGTAAAGCCAGGTAGAAAAACTGGATTGAAAGCGAAAACGATGGAGCGAGCGATAAACCTTCAGAAACACTTCCTGATAGAGATCGGCGACATCTTCCGCCGACCCCACCATCCGAAGCGTCAGCCTCAATACATCCCGATCGTACAGGCGCACCAAGGCTTCAAACGCCACTCGGTCGCCTGCCTGTGCCCGACCAACCAGAACCAGATCGTCCTTGATCGGGGCCTTCGCGTTCTGCTTTAGCTCCAAACAGGCGCCATCCATGAGGAAGTCTTCCAAGGGCCCAGAAAGCGGCGCGGCGTTACGATCGCCGACAAAAGCATACAGTCAGGTTAGACGCCCGGCGCGGAAAAAGGTGAGCCGTCAAAGCCGGGAGACCCCCCAGGTAGCGCAGCGTTCGCTTTGTAACGCTGCGGCTTTTCCGTTTTTTCAAAGGGGACCTCGAAAGGCCACAAGGTGTTAAATCGCGGTTGCTTACGCTCAGGAGGCGGCGCGCTTCTGGTATTGCTCCAGGCACTCGTCGGAGCAAAAGTGGAGGAACGTCCCATGCCATTCGAGACGATGAGATAGCTCGGTGGAGACGAACATCCCGCATACCGGATCCCGCACCGTTTCGCCGCGTATCGTCTGCTTTTCCTGACCGGGGGAAAACCCGGCATGGGGGCTGCGTGGAGGATGACCTGTCGCGGGGCCAAAAAATCTGCGAAAAGTGGAAGCGATAAATCGCACGGCCGCCACCGCCAGGATCAAGTCGAAGATAATATCCAGTAATCGAGCCATCTCACCTGTGTGACGAACGGGCCGCTCCGCAGGATACCGGAGGGTTTATGTCACGATACCGGACTCGCCGAAGGCGTAGCCGCCGCCTTATCCAGGCTTTCCTTGAGCTGGTCAAGGTTAGGATAACCGGGATTGATTCTGTGAAGCTCCTCCCACGCCTTCCGGGCCGCAGTGAGGTCGTGCGCCCCTTCCAGGTTCACGACAACGAGATTAAACAGCGTAGGAGCGTGATGCGGATCGATCCGTAAAGCCTCCTGTAATTCACTGAGCGCGTCGCGTGTATCCCCAAGATTAAAATAGCACGTTGCGAGGTCCGTGCGGGCATCAGCGTTTTTAGGTTCCAATTGCAGCGCCTGCTGATACCAGGAAATGGCTTCGCGGAAGCGATGCCGGTCATACAGAAAATCAGCCAGCTTCAGGCGCGGTTGAGGGTCTGCCGGGTTTCGGGTCGAGGCGCTTTCAAAGAATTGGATAATCTCGTTATCCGTGACGGGAGGATGCCCTTGAGGAAGGCCGGAGACTTCCTCGCCCGTTGAGCCGTTCTGAGCTCCCGCAGCCTCCGGATTCGGCGCATTCAGCGAAACGCTGGTGGCCGACCTTGGCGCTTTCCGAGCGCTAAATACGTAACCCGCAAGGAAACCGACTCCCAGGAAGACAATCGCCGTAATGATGGTCTCTTTCTTCATCCGACAGCTTGGCAGCAAAACGAGTGTATCGGAGGCTTGTGACCAGCGTCAAGGAGGGTAGAAAGATCGACGTTCATCGCCCCGGCGGACGGTTCATTTCGCTCAACGCCAGCCGGGCTTGCCAGAAGAGGGGATCGAGAGCGAGAGCGCGACGAAAATCCGTGGTGGCATTTTCCAGGTTCCGGCTGTAGCGCTCCGCCAAGCCGGCAGTGAAGTAGTTGTAAGACTGGGCGCGCGGCTGTTTCGAGCTTTGGATGCAGCGGTCCATTATCTTTTGCGCATCTTCGCCCTGGCCGAGCTTTTCAAGGGCCAGCGCGGAATAGACAGCGGAAGTATCGATTGCATCCTTCCCGCTTTCAGCCGCGCTTCTCCAGGCAGCTTGTGCTTCGGCCGTCTTGCCTTGCGCCTGAAGGGCCAGTCCCAACCCATAGAGCTGCTCTTCCTGGTGGGGTTTGCCGGGCCGGCCCACGCCCAGGTTTTCAGGGTATTCCATCGCTTCTCGAAAGGCGAGCTCTGCGTCTTTGGGCCGGTGGTCCTGAAGCGCAGCATTGCCCTTTTCCACGTTGGCGAGAACAAACAGATTGTGGATTTCTTGTCCACCCTCCCGGGGCTTGAAATGATGGCTCATGAGCGCGGCCAGCGCGTCATTGAATTTTGATTCTTCGATGAGGAGCAAAACGTAGCGCGCCCGCACGGCGTCGCGCGCGAGGACGGGGGTCGGGGCGTTCTTGAAGAGTTGGGAGCGCGCGGAGATATTTCCGGTCTGGGCGTAGATTTCGTCGAGATCTGGATAAAGCCGGTAATTGGCGGGACGGAGGTGAATGGCACGCGCATAAAAACCCGCCGCGCTGGGAAGGTCCTTCTTGACGCGCCAAGCATAAACCCCAAGGTTGCGCAACAGGGCCGCGTTGTCAAATCCCTCGCCCAGCGCCTTAAACCACAAGCTGGCCGCCTCGGGATAGCGCCCTTGCGCAAAAAGGAAGTTGGCGAGCGCGTACTGGGCATGGGCGTCCGTGGGGTGACGCGCGATCGCCTCCGCGAGCACGATGGCGTCCGAAACTCGATTCGGGAAGACGTCATCACACGGCAACGACTTGGCTTTCTGAGCGTCGTCCGTGGCCTGCCCGGTCTTGCCTTCTGCCCGCGCGTTCGAAGCCAGGTAGTAATAAATCATCGGTGAAGGGTTCGGGCTTTCTGCTGCAGCGTGCAAGACCGCGTCCGAAGAGGTCCAGGCGCCGAGGTCGTGGTACCAGGCGGCGATGGCGACATAATTTTGTGGATCGATGCCGATAATCCTGGTCCAGCTTTCCTTTCCACCGGTTAGCGGTCCGGAAGCCTGCGCATCCAGCCATTGCTCGGCAAGCGCGTATGGCAACAGAGGCATTTTTTGAACCGCTTCGGCCGAAGCCTCGACGGCCTGCCGGCCGTTCCCGGCCAGGCGCTCCGCAACCGCCAGATCCGCCAGCGCGAAAGCGTCGCCAGGATTGTAACCGATCGCGCGTCGTAGCAGGTTGGCCGCTTCAATGTAATTCCCCCGCTGGATGGCAATCTCTCCGAGCTCCGCAAAAGCCGGAGCTAAGGGCCCGCCATAGTGGATTGACGCCCAGAAGGCATCCTCCGCCAGCGTCAAGCGTCCCGCCGCACGGTAGATGACGCCCGCGACGTAATGGGTGGAAGGGTCTTCGCCGTCGCGAGCCAAGGCGCGAGCAACCAGAGATTCCGCTTTCTGAAAGTCCACCGCAAGATATGCGTATGTCGCCTCTTTGACCAGCGCGGGGATGTAACCGGGGTCGCGTTCGAGCAGCTCATCATAGACCTTCAAGGCCGCCTGGCGGTCGCCACTCTTTTCGAGAAACAGGCCGTGAAGGTAAACCTCTTCTATGGGCGTCTGGGACGTATAAGCGATTCGATGGAGATGCGTGCCGGCGGCCTGAACGAAATCAGGATTTCCGTCAACCGGCTCCGCCGCCGCCCAATGCAAAATTGTTTGCCCGTCGGTGGACCGGATCTCAACGCTGAGATCCTTCCGGGCTTGCTCAAGGTTCTGAACCGGGAGGGTGAAGGGTGACGGTTGAAGAGGCTCGAAGTGGACGTGTGGAAATTCGCGCAGCAGTTTTGACCCTAGCTTCACCATCACCGTTGCGTCAGGCACATCCGCCACCGGGCTGACCAGCAGTTTCACAAAATACACTGCGTTGGGATCCCCCCGCTCCACGTGCTCCACCTGTTGCGCTTGACCTTGATTCAAATACACGACGTTAAGGGCCATCTGGCGGGTGGCCTCCACGAATCCGCCATCCAGCCCGCGGACGGGATACCAGTATTCAGTCCAGGTCTCAACCCGCCGGGGATCCATTAACTCCCGGTAACCCTGGGTGAAGAAGCGCCCGCTTTGAATCTCGTTATATGGACCATCATTGTCGGAAAGGATTTTGGCCCAGATCAGGCCGCTTGGCGCTGTGCCCCAGGTCCAGACCTTCTTCCCCGCATCCTGGCGGGAATTCGCCACGTGCACCACGCCGTAATTGGATTGGTGATAATAGACTCCAAAAAAGTTACGCTGAGACGCGCGTGCAAAAATGGCGAGCGCATGAGGGTCGTTCTTATACCAGCTTCGGTTCACCCCCTGCCACACAGGCCAGCTCGCCACCACGGCAAAAGGATCGTCGGAGATGGTTTCCCGCATGGGATAAATGTATTGCATGTCTTCCGTCGCCTTGACGGCGGCGTTGGCCCAGAAGAGGTACAAGTGCGGCAGGGGCGTCGAATTAAACAGCGTCACCCGCTGCTCCACGCGCGCTGTCTCGGGCCGCAAGGTTAGCGCCACTTCCCAGTGCATGTTCGAGACCCAATCCACGGCGCCCACCACCGCCGTCGCGCTGCCGTCAGGATTGTGGGTCAGGCGAGATTCCACTGGCGAGACGGTGATGTCCGTGTGCGCGTAAGGAAAACTGAATTCGATACCGCCGGAAATCCATGCCCCGCGTGGCCCGACGAGGCCGTATTTGACGACGTGGTTGCGGTAGAGCACTTCGCGTCGGTCGATCTTGTCATAGATAGAGTAGAGATGCCCGCCGAGGTCCGGGAGAATGGTCAGTTTCAAGTAGTTGTTCTCAAGGAAGATCGCCCGGTACGCCTTCGGAACGCGCTGGCTGGTGAGGTCGTCGAGCATCGCATATGGATAGACGGGGCCTCTATTGTGCAGCAGCGGGAATGGCGGGTTGGGATCCGCCGGCCCGAGCAGATAGGTCGGAATGGTAATCGTCCCTTCCCAGGCCTGAACCGCTGCTCCCCGCGCGCCGAGCGGCGCGAGCATCAAGGAAAGAACCAGGCCAGTGAGGATCCCATACTTTTCTATTCGCATACGGCGTGCTCCCTTTCCAGGCTAAGTAGGCTACAT
>JASHTR010000058.1 GCA_030040455.1 Terriglobia bacterium
CTGGAGAAGCCATGAGACATTTATTCGCATTATTCGCAACGAGAAAGGCGGCGCTATGAACCGGCGTGAATTTCTGGAGGGTGCGGGAACGCTGGCTTTAGGCTCTGCCGCTCAAGGGCTCGCGAAATCGCGCGGTGCCGCGCTTCAGGTGACGGGCATGCCCCCGGCCGGCAGCACTTACGCGCCGGAACGGTACCTCGCGGGGGAACGCCGCGTCTTTTCGAAAATCCTTAGCGGCGAGCCTTATACAATCGAGTGCTACCTGCCGCAGATCACCAACGGGCAGAATTTCCCTACTTGGTCTCCCGACGGGAAGGAGATTGCGTTCGGCATGAAAGGCTCCATCTGGCGCATCGCATTGGGAGACGGTGTGGCGCGCGAACTGGTCGCGGAACAGGGGTACGCCTCCCAGCCCGCATGGTCGCCCGACGGCCGATGGATCGCGTACACGTCGGAGTGGAACGAGCAGATTCATTTACGGCTGCTCGACCTGCAAACCGGTAAGACGGTTGCGCTAACTTCCGGGAATTCCATCAATGTCGAGCCGGAGTGGTCTCCGGATGGAACGCGCTTGGCATACGTATCTACCGTCCCGCACGGCAATTACCTTATCTATATCATGCCGCTTGAGAACGGTCAGCCGGGCCAACCCCAGATGATCACGAGCGACTTCGAGCTGATTCCGCCGTCGGTCTACTACGGCAATTGGGCGCTGCATATCAACCCCTGCTGGTCGCGTGACGGCAAGGAGCTAACCATCATTTCCAACCGCGACACTAGGAATGGCTCCGGCGGCTTCTATTGGTTGAAGGCTGAGCCGGGCGCGGAGCTGCACCGCTTCTATTACGAGGAGACCACCTGGAAAGCGCGGCCCACCCTTTCGCCCGACGGCGCCAAGCTGGTGTACAGCTCTTACCTCGGTCGCCAATGGCAGCAACTTTGGGCGATTCCGCCGAGAGGCGGAGACGTTTTCCCACTCACCTATGGAGAGTTCGACCGCACCACGCCGCGCTGGTCTCCGGACGGAACGCGCATCGCGTTCATCTCCAACGAAACGGGGGATACAAGCCTCTGGCTGTTCCATTACTTCGGCGGGCGTATGGAGCAAGTCAAAATCGAAAAGCTGGAATACAAACGGCCCATGGGCAAGCTGCACGTGAGAATCAACGACGAAACCGGTAACTCGGTGCGTTGCCGCGTGCACCTGCACGCGGCCGACGGCCGCGCTTACGCGCCGGATGGAAGCTGGCGCTGCGCGGACTGGCTCATGTTCGACCACATGGACAAGAGCGAATACCAATACTTCCACACCTCCGGCGAGTTCGACGTGGATTTGCCGCCGGGCGCCACCACGCTGGCTTTTTCCCGGGGGCTCGAATACCTGCCCGAGAAACATGAGGTGACCGTAGAAGCCGGCAAGACTGCGTCGATGTCTGTGGACCTGAAGCGCCTCGATAACCTCCACGCCCGCGGCTGGTGGGACGGCGACAACCACTTCCACATGAATTACGCCGGCGTGTACTGCGACACGCCCGAGCGGCTGTTGAAACAGGGCGAGGCAGAGGACATCCACGTGATGAACTCCTTGATCTGTAACAAGGAGCAGCGCATTCCGGATATCGGGCACTTCCGCGGCGCTCCCGATCCCGTCTCCACGCCGGAGCGCATTGTCTACTTCAACCAGGAGTATCATCCACCCTTCTGGGGCCACGCCACATTTCTGAATCTCACTAAGCATGTGATCATTCCGGACTACGTCGGTTACTATAACACCATTGTCAGCAGCATTTACCCGCCCACCGAGGTACCGTTCCGGATCGTGCGCGAGGAAGGTGGGTTGTCCGGATGCGCGCATGGGGCTACCCCCAGCTTTGCCGCGAACCTAGCGCTGGACAACTTGGACTTCGTGGAAGTCAATGCAATCGGCGCGATAGAGCCGCTTTACCATGCCTGGAACTGCGGCTACCACGTGGTGGCCTCGGCTGGTGAAGATGCTTTCCCCAATTTTTCCCGTACCTATATTCTCGGCACCAATCGCGTGTACGTGCACAGCGGGCCGAAGCTGGAATATAGAAAGTGGATCGCCGATATGCGTGCCGGCCGCTCGTTCGTGACCAATGGGCCCCTCGTTTTTTTCACGGTGGCGGACAAGGAGCCGGGAGATGAAATCTCCTTGCCGGCGGGCACTCATGAACTCGCTTCGGAGATCGAGGTCGAATCGATTACTCCGATCGAGCGCGTGGATGTTCTGTACAACAATCGCGTAGTGGTGCAGGAAACGCCGCAAGGCCGTCCGCTGAAGCTGAAGCTGCACAAGACGCTGACGGTGGATCACAGCGGCTGGCTTGCAGTGAGGGTCCGCTCGGCCTACGCGCGCCATCCCATTCGCGCGCCTTTTCCCTTTGCCGCGACGATGCCCGTCTGGATTACCGTGGACGGACGGCCGGTGCGCTCGCGCGAGGATGCGGAGTATCTCATCCAGTGGATCGATAAGACCCTGCAACGCGCCCTGGCACTGCCGGCGTGGAACAATGAATCGGAGAAAGACTCGGTCCGCTCGCTCTACGCCGAGGCCCGCAAGCGCATGGAGGCCAGAAGGGACGAAGCCGACGCCGCGGCGGGGTGAGACGGAACCTGCGTGCTTCGCATAGAATATAGCGACAGCAACACTTCGAAACTCGGATTATCGCCCGGGATGGGCCGGAAAGGATTTCAATGAAACGACGTGAATTCTTCGCAGCTTCGCTCGCCGCTCTGCCGCTGGCCGCTGCCCAGACCGGCACTGCCATGGAACAGCCCAGAGCATCCCATTCGCCGGCGCGGGTTCTGGTGATCAGCGCCCATCCGGGCGATTACTGCTCGCGGGCCGGGGGCACCCTCATAGCCCAGGTTAAGGCCGGTTCCAAGGTGAAGGTCATCTGGCTCACTCATGGCGAGACCAATGAGGCCGGGGTCATACTACAGCAACACCCGGGGATTTCCCTGCCTGAAATTCGTCGTATTCGCGAAGCGGAAGCTTTTGCCAGCGCCAAGGTGATCGGCGCCGAAGGCCAGATGATGGGATGGGGCGACAACCCACTCATCGTGACGCCGGAGCGCATGCAAACCCTGGCGCGGGACATCGCCGACTTCAAACCCGATATCATTCTGACGCATTGGAAGAATGAGGTAACGTACGCCACGCACTGGCTTACCTCTAAGAGCGCCATCGAAGCGGCGCAGTTGGCCAACGGTTCATGGGATATCCGCTTCTTTGAGCCGACCATCGGCACGGCTACGCGAACCGGTTTTGTGCCGGACGAGTATGTCGACATCACTGACGTTTTCGACCAGAAGGTGCAGGCTATGAAGACGCTAACCGCGCAGCCGTGGATTGTCGAGTACTATACTACGTGCAACCGCATGCGCGGATTGGAAAGCGGCCGTCACTACGCCGAGGCATTCGTGCGATGGGCTCCCCGGCCGGTCGTGCAAGCCTTGCTAAATGGCCCGACCAGCCTGACCTCAAGGTAAGCGCGCCAACTGGCGGCCGCATTCGAGCGAGGCAAGGTTGTGGTGTGCGAGGGACGGGAGGGGAATATTGAGATCGAATACCGGAGACATCGAGTACGGTGGCGGGAGATTGCGGTGCCCGCGAAGGCAACGGGTCCGGGGTGGGGCCGGTGCGCAAGAAGAAGACGCATCCCTCAGTGACGATCACCAAACACGAGTGGGTGCCGCCTTCGAGTTATCCCTGGCGGCAGGCGTGGCTGCAGCGATTGAGGAGCGGAACAACAAGCAAAGACAAAAAAAGACCAACGAAAAAGGGACACGTCTAACGAGGTAAGCAAGGGGACATTTCTAAAGAGGCTTGACA
>JASHTR010000059.1 GCA_030040455.1 Terriglobia bacterium
TTTTTCGGGATGGAACTGGACAGCGAAAACGTTCTTCATCTCCACCACTGAAGCGAAGCGCGATCCGTATTCCGTTATTGCCGCGCTTTCCTCCGTAACGGGCCCGAAATAGGAATGGCAGAAATAGACAAAGGAGCCTCGAGCAACACCACGAAGGAGGCTGGCTTCACGCGCGATCTCAAGCTGGCTCCAGCCTACGTGCGGGACCTTAAAGATTCCTTCAAATTTTCGCACGCGGCCGGGCAAGAGACCAAATCCGGGAACGCCTGGGGCTTCGTCACTGCCCTGATAAAGAGCTTGGAGACCCAGGCAGATTCCCAGAAAAGGCGTTCCAGCGGCGAGCGTCTCGCGCAGCACTTCGAGGATGCCGCTCTTGCCGAGCGCCGCCATCATGGCACCAAAATGCCCTTGGCCGGGCAGAATGATCTTTTGCGCCCGCCGCAGCCCGTCCGGGCGCGACACGCGCGCCGCCGGATGCCCGAGGTATTCCGCCGCCTTGAGGACTGAGCCTACGTTTCCACCGCCATAATCCACCACCGCAATCATAGAAGTCCCTTGGTGCTCGGGAGCAGCTTCCGGAGCCTCGCGTCGCGGGAGCAGGCATAGCGGAGGGCGCGGGCGAAGGCTTTAAACAGCGCTTCCACGGCATGATGGCTGGACCTCCCATACGCCACCTTCAGGTGCACGTTGGCGCGGGCGGAGGAAGCAAACGCCTGGAAGAAGTCTTCAACCAGCTCAGCCTGCATATCGCCTACGTATCGCGCACGGAGCGGAGCGTCGAGGACAAGATAAGGCCGCCCGCTCAAGTCGACCGCCGCAATGCCCAGTGTCTCATCCATCGGCATCAGGAAATAACCGGCCCGGTTGACGCCCTTTTTTTCTCCCAACGCCTGGCGCAGCAGCTCGCCCATAACGAGGCCCACGTCTTCCACCATATGATGTTGGTCCACATCCAGATCGCCCCGAGCTTCGATCTCGAGATCGAAACCGCTGTGCCGCGCGAACAGCTCGAGCATATGGTCAAGAAAGCGGATGCCGGTTGAGACCTGGTAGCGGCCCTGACCATCCAGATTCATTCGCGCTTTGATGTCGGTTTCCGTGGTCTTCCGATGGAGGTTGGCAACGCGTCGTTTCATGCAAACCATCCCGTGGGAGAATAAGTGACAAGGTCCTGCCAGGTCGAGGAGCCATCCTGCGTCTCCATCAGGTGGCGCAGGCGCTCGAGCGCTTCGGCGAGCCGGCGCATCTGCGACGTGGTGCCGATCGTCATGCGCAGATATCCTTTCAAGTGCGGGTCGTAGCTCCAGTCGCGCACCAGGATGCCCTGCTTGCGGAGCCGGATGGCGATTTCGTGCGCGCGCGGCCCCGTGCGGGTAAGGACAAAATTCGAGGCCGTCGGCGCATAAGGAATGCGCATCGCCTCAAGCTGCTTCAAAAAGCGCTCTCGGTTTTTGCAAATCATTTGCGCGTAACGCCGCACGCTCTCCTCGTGACGGATCGCTTCCAGCGCGCAGGCAAGCGCCGCCGCGTTCACGGCAAACGCCGCGTGAGCGCGTTTCAGCAGGGCCGCAAGGCGCGTGTTTGCGAAGAGAAACCCGGTGCGAATGGCAGCCAGGCCGTAGGCCTTTGAAAAAGTCCGGCTCACAATAAGATTGGGATATTTTCGGAACCAAGGCAGGATGGTGACGCCTGAAAAATCGAAATACGCCTCATCCACAAGAACGATCGTGTTGGGAAGCGCTTCGAGGATGGTCTTCAGATCGCTCTTGGCAATGAGCGTGCCCGTCGGGTTATTCGGATTCGCAAAAGCAACCCAGCGGGCGCGCTTGCCGGCGGCCGCGAGAAAATCCTTGGCGGAAAACTCAAGGTTCTTGCTATAAGGAACCAGCTTTGTCCTTCCTCCCGCAAGGTCATGGAAGAAGCGGTAAATGGAGAAGGTGGGCGAAGGGACGGCCAGCACGTCGCCAGGATCGACGAACGTATCGCAGATCAGCTTGATCGCATCGTCCACGCCGTTGGTGAGCAGCATCTCCTCCGGCGAAACGCCGAAATAACGCGCCAGCTCCGCGCACCCCTCCTGGTATTCCGGATAGCGTGCAAACCACTCCGGGCTGATGGAGCGCCGGAAGGCGCGGACGAGACCTGGCGGGCAGCCCACCGTGTTCTCATTGAAGTCCAGCCGCAGCATTCCTGCCCGTCCTTCAAGGGGCGGATGGTATTCTTGCAGTCGCTCAACCGCCTTCCGCGCCCGGATCATCCTTCAAACCTCGCATTCACGGAATAGGCGTGGGCCTTGAGACCCTCCACCCCGGCGAGAGTCACGATCGTGCTTCGCAGGCGCGCGAGTCCCTTGCGGCTCAACTGCTGGAGAGAAATGGTCTTCACAAAGTCGGCGGCGGTGAGCCCGCCCCGCAGCCGCGCCGCTCCCGCCGTCGGCAAAATATGATTTCCACCGGAGGCATAGTCGCCGGCCGCCACCGGGCTGTAGTTTCCCATAAAGATCGCTCCGGCGGACTTTAGGCGATGGAGAAAAGGCGCCGCGTCTTCCAGAAGGGTTAAATGCTCAGGGGCAAGACGATTGGCGAACTCCACCGCTTCTTCGAGCTTGCGCGTCAAAAGGATCGCTCCCTGGCACGCAATCGCGGTTGCGGCCACCGGCAGCTTCAACCGCGCGAGAATTCGGTCCACAGCTTTCTGCACTTTGCGCGCGAGTCGCGGCGAAGCCGTGATGAAGATGGAGGAAGCGTCCGGGTCATGTTCAGCCTGCGCCACGAGATCGGCGGCAATCCATTCCGGGTTGCCCTCTGA
>JASHTR010000060.1 GCA_030040455.1 Terriglobia bacterium
TTGTCATTCCAGGCCCCGTTCACTCCGAACAGTCCCTTCACTATGCCCTGTGCATGTTTTGCAGGTGTCGCGAAGCAACATGACGAACCTCCCGGAATGACAGGCTGCGGAATCTTTTCAGCACATCTTAAGACTAACACCATGCTTCCACTCCGGGTGACGGCGACGTTTGGGTATTTATTGCATCGGGGAAGTAAATGCTGCTAATTTGAACGTCTAGTGAATACCGTTTGCCGATCCCCTTTGCATCCTTTAGGATAGTGTTTCTATGGCAGTTACGGGTCTACTCATTTCAGATCGGTGCCTGGCCTTTCTCTTGCTGGAGAAAGGCGGGCGCGTGTGCCTGGTATCCACTGCTTAGGTTTCTGAAAGCCATCAGATGACGGTAAAAGGCATCTTCTTGTTCGTCAGCAACGGATGGTACGCCTTCTTTAAATCGGTGGGGCTTTGCGGATTACTGGTTGCTCTATTGGCGCACGCCGGAGTCAGGGCCGTCGCGGCCACCCCGGGGGCGCACCATGCTCCCCTCAGCAAGGAGCAGGTGCTGGGGCTGGTAGAAGGCGGGGTGGCAAATCAGCGGGTGGTGGGCCTGGTCCGGAGTCGAAAGATTGACTTCAACCCAACGGCTCAATACCTCGGCAAGCTGCGGAGTGCGGGCGCCAGTCAAGCAGTCATCGAAGCAGTTCGACAAGCCGCGCCCCTTAAAACGGCGAAGACGTTAAGTGAGAGGCACGTTTCGGTTACGGAAGCGAGGCTTTCCGAAGCGCAGAACAACCAGGGCATAAAGGACCTGGAAAAGGGCGATCGAAGCCATGCCATCGCCGAATTTCAAGAGGCGCTGCGCGACAACCCGGAGAATGCCCAAGCTCACAACAATCTCGGACTTGCATTCGCGGGCATTCGTGAGTTGAACGCTGCCATCAATGAATATTACGCCGCGTTGCGGCTCGATCCCGGCTATACTGAGGCGCGCTACAATCTGGCCATTGCGCTGGAGCTTGAAGGCGATGCGCAGGATGCGGTGGCAGCATTCAGGGAAGTTGCGAAGCAGAAACCTGACGATCCTCTGGCTCACTTTGGGTTAGCTACCGCCCTCGAGCGCAACGGCGATTCCGCGGGCGCTCTTGAGGAGTACCGCATCGCTTCAAAACTTGCGCCCAACAACCTCGCCATCCGCGAAAGGTACGTGGTGCTGCTCCAACGACACGGGAACGGTAGGAACGAGTGAAGACGACATATTTTTCAGAAGCCTCTCCTCACGGCTTTCGCAGTGAGAGACGGGTTGGAAGTCAACTCTACAAATATTCTTGCGCGGGAGGTGCACGTTGAAACTGAAAGAGCGCATCATCGGGCTCATGCTGCTGGGCGGTTTGGCCGCGACACCGGCTTTTGCGGAGACGCGGGGTGGAGTGGTAACCCTCCGGTTTGCTGCGCTTTCACCGATTGTCGCCTTGATCGCGGGTATCCTCATTCTACTTGTACCGAGGCTCCTCAACTACGTCGTGGCGATCTATCTCATCATCATCGGCCTGCTGGGAATTCTTGGCCGATGAGCCGGAGAAGATGGACCACAGCGCTTGCCCTCATCCGTCGGTCATGTCGCTTTGACATCCGCAAAGCGTGAAAATCACGCCGAAGTCATTCCCACGTAAGCGGGAAGCTACCTAGCCTGGCGGAGGGGTTCCTGGACCCTCGCTTTCGCGGGGAGTGACAATGGACGTATTTTCAGGGCATCCGCAGGCAGCTCCGAGCTTGCGAACGGTCGGAGGTTTCCCCTTGGGCTTATCGTGCGTCTATTTATTGTCTTAATTGCGCCTAAACGGTACAGACGTCATCCATCCAAAATGCTATAACTTCCTTATTTTATAATCGCAGATAACAATTCCCCGAATTCCTATGCTATATTATTAGTATCGAAAGTGATAATTTATGATGGTACTGCTGGAAGGACTGACTTGAGTCATAAGACTTTTCAAGGAGATCAACAATGAGCCGGCTGGCCATTTTGGGTGGCGATCCTGTGCGAACAAAAGCATTTCCCGATTGGCCGATATTTGACAAGGCCGAGGAAGAAAACCTGCTCGATGTCCTGAGAAGCGGGAGGTGGTGGCAATATTCGCACGGAGAAGGCTCGAAATTACGGGATCCGGAGCCAGGCCAGCCTCGCTCCAAGGTCGCCGAGTTTCAGGAAGCATTCGCCCGCCTCCAGGGAGCGCGATATGGGATTGCATGCTCCAGCGGCACGGGAGCCATCGAGGTTGTTCTCAAGGCGCTCGGGGTGGGCCCGGGCGACGAGGTCATCGTCCCCCCCTACACGTTCATTGCAACGGCAAGCGCTGTTCTCATGCTGAATGCCATCCCGATTTTCGCCGACATTGATTACGAAACTTTCAACATTGATCCTAAGCGGATCGAAGACGCCCTTACCCCACGCACCCGAGCCGTGATTCCCGTCCACTTCGCCGGGCAGGCAGCGGACATGCAAGCGATCCTCGATCTGGCGCGGCGCCGCTCCCTGCTCGTCATCGAGGACGCGGCCCACGGCCACGGCGCGGAATGGAATGGCAAGGGACTCGGCAGCGTGGGAGACGCAGGAGCGTTCAGCTTTCAAGCCTCAAAAAACATGACGGCTGGCGAGGGCGGGTTGATCACCACCCAGCAACAAGCGACGGCCGCTCGCTGCGAGTCCGCCATCTGGGGAGGCAGAGAAATCGGCAGACCCTGGTATGAGCACCACCGCCTGGGCTGGAACTACCGCATGACTGAATTTCAGGGAGCCATCCTCCTGGCCCAGTTGAAGCGAGTGGAAGCACAAAACTCGGCCCGCCACCGGAATGCGCTCTATCTCAACCGCCGGCTTTCACAAATCCCCGGAATTTCGCCTCTCGCCATTCCAGACTACGCTACTCGCCATTCGCATCATCTCTATATCTTTCGTTTCCGGGAAGAGGCATTCGGCGTATCACGCCCGGTTTTCCTTGCGGCCCTGGAAAAGGAAGGCATACCCTGCGCCGGAGGATACGGTCATCCTCTCTACAAGAACCCCATGTTCATCAACCAGGATTTTAACGCGCGGGGTTGCCCGTTCACCTGCGGCCACTACGGGCACACCGTGGAGTACGCTTCCTTCGCTGCGCTTTGCCCCAACGCGGAGCGCGCCTGCCAGGAGGCCGTCTGGATAGAGCACCGCCTCTTACTCGCCCCGTTAGATGAGTTAGAAGACATCCTGCGAGCAATTGAGAAAATCTACGAGTGCCGCCATGACTTGGAGCGTCACCCTATAAAGGTGTAGGGTTAGAGGGAGCGCTGTCAGACCATTGAGCTGCGGCCTCCCAAGCGGCTCGCTCCGCTCTCCGCACTCTCTCCGTACGTCGGGGGAGGAGTTGAGAGGTGAGGGGGCTGGAAAACGTGGCTCAAATTGTCACATTCTGAGAGTCAAGGTGTATAAAGGCATGGTGCGACTGGGCATTGCGGGCATGGGTTACATCGGCCGCGTTCATTATGAAGCCAGCCTCAAGACCGGCAACGCTCGGGTTGTCGCCGTCTCAACGTCGAGGCCCGAGGAAGCGCGGGCCTTCTTGCCGCCCGAAGTTGCGATCACCGATGATTACAAGAGCCTCCTTCAGCGCCCCGGCGTCGACGCGGTCGTCATCGCCGTGCCTACATTTCTCCACGAGCCTTACGCGATCGAGGCCGCCCAATGCGGGCGGCACATTTTGTGTGAAAAGCCTTTTGCCCTGGATCAAGCCTCAGCCCGGCGGATGCTGGAGGCGGCTAGCCGCGCCGGCGTCACGCTGATGATCGCCCAGGTGCTGCGTTTCTGGCCGCATTATGCCCGCATCAAGACGATGGTTGCGGAAGGGGTGCTGGGCGCGGTCCACGCCGTTGACACTTACCGCTTGGCGACATATCCGCGATGGGGCAAATGGTTCCGCGACCCGCGAAAGAGCGGCGGCGCCTGCCTCGACGTCCAAGTCCATGACGCAGACTTTATTTACTGGCTGATGGGTCAACCGAAGCAGATCCACGCCACCGGGTTTAAATCCCCCGAGGGCGCCTGGGACCACGTTGTGGCAACGTTTCACTATCC
>JASHTR010000011.1 GCA_030040455.1 Terriglobia bacterium
GGCTTGTTTCCAGTCTCGGATTTCGCGCGCTCAAGTTGGAGACGGATGATCCGGCCAGCCGGCATACCGGTTCGCCGGGCAGTTTCCTGCAGCCATTCGGCGATGTCAGGCGTAAGGCGCACTGTGATTGTATGACTCATTCGCCCAAAGTGTAACATATTGCATTGGGCGGCGTCCACTCTTGGAATTCGCCGAAGAGGTGACCTATGCGCTTCGAACACTGGTTCTACACCCTTCCCCTCCGGCTGCGCTCGCTCTTCCGCCGCCGGCGGGTGGAAGAAGAACTCAGTGAAGAGTTCGAATACCACATCGAGCAAAAGACCGAGCAGTACATCGCCCAAGGCATGGACGCGGAGCAAGCCCGCCGTGCCGCCTTGCGCGATATGGACGGGCTCGAGCGGCGCAAGGAGGAGTGCCGGGATATGCGACGCGTGAATTTCATAGAGGATCTGCTGAAAGATCTTCAATTCGGCTTGCGGCAGTTGCGGCGCAACCCGGGCTTTACGGCCGTCGCGGTTATTACGCTTGCGCTTGGCATCGGGGCCAACACAGCGATGTTCAGCGTGATTTACGGCGTGCTGCTTCGTCCGCTGCCCTATCCGCAGCCCAATCGAATTGTGCGCCTCACATGGCCGGGTGGCAACGAGGACCTGACTGCGGAGCAGTTCAAGTTTTACCGTGATCACAGCCCGGTTTTTGATTCTGTGGGCGCTTACCGCCAACTAACCACGGTCAAGCTTGAAATCGGGAAGAGTGTGCACTGGGTGAAGACCCTCTCTGTGACTCGCGGTTTTTTTTCCGCCCTGGGTGTCATTCCTGTTATGGGGAGAAACTTTGCACCTGATGAAGTGCTTCCTGGCGGGCCGGAAGCAGTAATCCTGACGCATGCGCTCTGGAAAAGTGCCTTCGACTCCGACCCGAACATCCTGGGCCGGCAGGTCGAACTGGCGGACCAAAGCTTCTCCGTGGCCGGTGTGCTGCCTGCCGGGTTTGAATTCGTTGAACCCGCGGACGCTTTTATTCCCCTCAGGTTCACCGGCAGCTCCATGATGGATCGGGGATCAAACACTTCCGCCATCGCCCGGCTCAAACGGGGCGTGACGCTCTCGAAGGCGCAGGCAGCGATGGCCATCATCTTCAAAGAATTTGCCGACATTTACGGTTCGCGTCCCGGCGAGGTGGGCGTGGCGTTAATCCCTTACGAAGAGTTCCTGACGGGAGGTTACCGCCCCAGCCTGCTAATGCTTTTTGGCGCGGTCGGTTTTCTTCTCCTCATTGCCTGCGCGAATGTTGCGAGCCTCCTTCTGGCGCGGTCTGCTTCCAGGCAGAAGGAAATCTCTGTTCGCCTGACACTGGGCGCGAGCCGCTTGCGTCTCTTCCGGCAATTTTTCGTGGAGAGTGTTTTGCTGACGGTTGCGGGCGGCGGGGCGGGTATTGTGGCTGCTTTCTGGATGCTGAACGGCCTTGTCAGCTCGATCCCCTGGGACCTGCCCGCTACGGACCGCATCGAGTTGAACATACCCGTGCTCGTCTTCGCTCTTCTCATTTCTCTTGCTTCGAGCTTGGCATTTGGACTCGCATCCTTTTTCCAAACGTCAAAGCTCAACCTGAACTCTACACTCAAAGAAGGCTGGAGCAGGGCCGGCGGCGGGCACACGCGAATGCGCAAGGAGATTGTCGCAGCACAGCTGGCCCTATCATTGATGATGCTCATTGGCGCTGGACTGCTGATCGAGAGCCTCCACAACCTCTACGAGCAGCCTAGTGGATTCGACTCACACGGCCTCTACGCCGTGGTGACTCCTTTCGAAAAGTCCCGCGCCTCTTCCGTCACCGCCGTTTGGAGCTTTGACCAGGCCGTTATGCAGCATATGCGGGCGATTCCGGGGTTCAAGTCTGCCGCCGTGGTCAACGATCTCCCCGTGGCGGACCAGTTCAATATCCCGGTCCAGCGTGCCAGCCACCCCGAGGATAGCGTTGGGGCAATGCAATTCCGGATCGCCAGCCCTAGTCTGTTCGCAACGATGGGCGTCCCCGTCCTGCGTGGGAGGAGTTTTACCGACGCGGACACGGCTGATTCCCAGCCCGTTCTTATCGTTAGCGAATCGCTCGCGCGGAAGTGGTGGGGAAACCAAAATCCCGTCGGAGACCAAGTCGTCGTAGGAATGTACCGAGGCCGGACCTTTGCGGACATGACAGAGGCTCCGCGCATGGTCGTTGGCGTGGTGGGAGACGTGCGAGCGATGGGCCTAGAGGTGCCCATGCAGCCGACCGTCTATATTCCAGTCACTCAGGCGCCGGGCAATTTGATGTCGCAGTGGTTGCACACAGCCGTTTTCCTAGTGCGAACGGTCGGCACTGCTGGCGTTGCCGCCGCCTTGGACCGCGCCGTGGCCGATGTCGACTCCACCCAACGCGTTACGATGATCCAGCCTATGACAAAAGTCGTCGCGGGAACGGTTTCGCGCCCGCGATTTAACTCCCTCTTGCTCGGGCTGTTTGCAGGCATCGCTCTTTTCTTGACGGCTATCGGGCTCTACGGCGTCGTCTCGTATTGGGTCGGGCAGCGGACCCACGAAATTGGAATTCGCATGGCGTTGGGAGCGCAAAAGAGCGATGTGCTCAGGATGGTTGTTGGGCAAGGGTTCAGCTTGACTTTGATCGGCGTCACCGCCGGAATTGCCGGTGCCTTCGGTCTAACACGGTTCCTGGCAAGCCTCCTTTATGGCGTCAAGCCCACTGATCCGCTGACGTTTATCGCCGTCTCGCTGATTGTGACCACCGTAGCGTTGCTGGCTTGCTATATTCCCGCCCGCCGCGCCGCGCGGGTGGATCCAACCGTGGCGTTGCGATATGAATAAAAAGCAGTGACGAGTGACAAGTGATGAGTGGCGGGTGACGAGTGACAAGTGAGCCGTTATCTGTCAGTTCTCAGCGCTCAGCAATCCAAGCAGTTGGCCGCTAAATTTTTGTGCGGACATTACGGCGGATCGGATCCGCCAGTCAGTCCTTGAGATAACGGGCGGGCGTAATGATCGGGATGCCCCGGAAGGGGTTGAGCACGAGAAGATCTCTGTCACCTGTTACCACGAGATCAGCAGAGCCATTCACCGCAAGGTCAAGAAGCATGTCGTCTTTCGGATCTCGACAGGCATGGATGGTGTAAATGATGGGAACGATTTCACCGACGCGGCCCAAGAGGCGGATGAATTGCTGGCGATCCTCAACACTGACATAGGGATCAAATTTTTCCCGGGAGAGAACCTCGGCAAGTTCGCTCAAGGTTGGCTCGGAGAGAAGCAACTGGGCAGTTTCCACTGCCTTTCGGACTGCTAAAGCAGGAACGGAAGCCGGTAAGAGGAGGCGGCTGATGAGCGCATTATTATCGATGACGACGCGCTTCCGGGCCATGCGCGGTCAGCAATCGGGCCAGCTTCCTTTCGGTCAGGCCGCGTGCGGCTGCCCGGGCCGCCACGCGGTCACAGAACTGTTGAAATTCTTCCGCGTTGAGAGCGCGCAGGCGGTCGTATTCGTGGGCGGATAGAAGCACGGCAACGCTACGCTTCTGGCGGCGGATCGTGACGGGCTCACGCTGTGCCGCGTCGAGCAAGGCGGCGAGACGCTGCTTGGCATCTGTGGCTGAAACGTAACGCATGGCGCTCTCTTTGTCTATTATAGATAAAATAGACAATTTAAGCTAGTGTTGGGTAATACAAGTATGTTGATGAGGTCCGTGGCCCGTCACCCTGAGCCGATTCGCCCTTCCACTGGCGAATCGCTCTGAGCGAAGCGAAGAGGCTCAGGGCAAGCTCCGCGAAGGACCGTTCGAAATGGAGCGAACGGGCTCAGCATGACGTCAACGCGCCGAGATATGCCATTCTAGACACAGGACGCCATACGCATCGAACACTGGTTCTACACCATACCCCTTCGGCTGCGCTCGCTTTTTTGCTGCCGGTAGGTGGAAGAAGAGCTTAGCGAAGAGCTCGAATATCACATCGAGCAGAAAACCGACCAGTACATCGCCCAAGACATGGACGCGGGCGCCGCCTTGCGTCACAGGGGCAGCCTCGAGCGGCGCAAGGAAGAACGTCGGGACATGCTCGGTCATCAAGGCTCGTGCGTTACGTGACTGCGCAGCCATGCGACAAGGTTTTCGAAGCTGAACTGATGGGCATCGTAAAGAGCGGCAATGGAGGCGTAGGTTTCATCGGCATCCGCCGTGAGGCGCGCGCCGTTGATGGCGAGAAAGGTATACATGGCGGCGAAAGCCGTGCGCTTGTTGCCATCGATGAACGGATGGTTCTGAGCGAGACTTTCCCACAGGGCTGCAGCTTCCTCGATCAGGTCGGCGTAGTACCCGGTCTGCGGGCGGTAGAGAGCGGCTTCCAGAAGGCCGTAGTCCCTAACCTCTTTGGAACCACCATAGCGCTCGACTTGGTCGGCGTGAACGGCCAACACTTCCGCCACCGTGAGGTAGTCGGTCATTCGGCGAGCTTCTTGTAAAGGGAGGCATATTTTTCGTGACTGGCGAGATACGCGCCCATCACGTGCGAGCGCGGCTTGGCGTTCTTTCGCTTTTCGATCAGATCGGCGAGAGCTTCATCAACAAGTGCCTGAAGCTGTCGGCCTTCATTTTGTGCAAGCCTCCGCACGGCCGTAAGAATCTCCGAGTTGACCTGAGTGGCGAATTTTTGTCGCACCTGGGACATGATGCTTTTTCTCCTTATAATGAACGAGTTTATCATGATGTATCATGAAACTTCAAGTATCCTACAGGTGATTGATTTTTAATCCACTTATAGAGAGCTCAGGCGAGGAAAGTGCTCGCCGTGGCTACCATTAAGGGAGAGATATGCGCTTCGAACACTGGTTCTACACCCTTCCCCTTCGGCTTCGCTCGCTCTTCCGACGCCGGAAGGTGGAAGAAGAGCTTAGCGAAGAGCTCGAATATCACATCGAGCAAAAGACCGAGCAATACATCGCCCAAGGCATGGACGCGGAGCAAGCCCGCCGCACCGCCTTGCGTGATATGGACGGCCTCGAGCGGCACAAGGAGGAATGCCGGGATATGCGGCACGTGAATTTCATAGAAGATCTTCTGAAGGACCTCCGGTTCGGCTTGCGGCAGTTGCGGCGCAACCCGGGCTTTACGGCCGTGGCGATCATCACGCTCGCGCTTGGCATCGGAGCGAACACCGCCATCTTCAGCGTGGTCAATGCCGCACTGCTTGAACCCCTGCTGTTTCCACACTCCGAGCGGTTGGTCCGGTTGTGGAACGATTACGGCCACAAGGGAAACCACGCGCCGGTTTCCTATCCCGATTTCGCTGACTGGCGTGCCTGGAATCACAGCTTTTTAGGAATGGCTGCGCTCACGGGGACAGCCTACACGCTTACCGGCAACGGCGAGCCGGAGCATCTTCAGGGAATCACCGCTTCAGCCAGTCTGTTCCAGGTCTTCGCCGTGCAGCCGGTGTTGGGCAGGAGATTTCGGACGGAAGAAGACCTACCGCATGCTGACGATGGCGCAGACGCCATCATACTGAGTTACAAACTCTGGCAAACGCGCTTTGCTGCCGATCCCAATATTCTTGGCAGGATCATCAAGCTGGATGACAAACCCTTTATTGTTGTAGGAGTGGCGCCGCAAGGGATCGAATCTCGCATGGGGTCTCCGCACGCCCAATTCTGGACCACCATCGCCCCGCTTACCGAGCGGTCGCCGAATTCGCCGAAGCCGGTTAGCGAAGAACGAAGCATTTCTTTTCTGATGACAGTGGCACGGCTCAAGCGTGGCGTTACCCAAGCGCAGGCGCAGGCAGACATGGATCACGTGGCGGCGGAGTTGATGCACGCTTACCCGAAGGACGATCCGGACGAGGGCGTGCTCATAAAGAGCTTGCAGCAATCGATGACAAGTGACGCACGGCCGGTCTTGCTGCTGCTTCTTTGCGCGGTGGGGGTGGTATTGCTGATTGCTTGCGCGGATGTGGGAGGAATGCTTCTGGCGCGAGCGGCGGGGCGACAGAGGGAGATCGCGATTCGCGCCGCCCTGGGCGCGGGACGGCGGCGGATTGCCCGCCAGTTACTCGTGGAAAGCCTTCTGCTAGCATTCATTGCCGGAGGGTTTGGTTTATGGATCGGCCTCGCGGCGAAAGGGTGGCTGGACAGATATTTGGGTCTTACAGGTATCGCGCCAGCGCGGATGGACGGATGGGTGTTGGGATTCACTTTTCTGATTGCCATCCTGGCGGTCATCATTTTCGGCCTTGCACCGGCACTCCATGCGGCGAAGACGGACCCGGCGCACGACCTGAAAGAAGGAGGGCTAACTGCCAGCGGAAGTTGGGAGCAACGAAGACTGCGCTCCGCGCTGGTGACTTCACAGATCGCGCTCGCGGCGGTGCTGCTCACCTCGGCCGGTTTGCTCACTCGCAGCCTCATCCGCCTGGAGCGCACTAATCCCGGTTTCAATCCGCAGCATGTCCTCACCTTTCCAGTGACTCTGGCGGAGCAGCGGTATCCGCAGGCGACGTGGGCACTTTTCTTTCAGGAGCTTGACGCGCGCCTGCGCGCGCTTCCCGGTGTAATCTCGGCCAGCGCCGGCTTTGAATTGCCGTTCCAGGGAGGGGAGAGCCGAACCGTACTGGAAAACGTCGCGGGGCGGAAGATTCCGACGAGCCGACGCAGAGGAATCGCTTTCTCGCCGGTGACTCCGGGCTACTTTCGCACGCTTGGAATTCCCATTCTAAAAGGCAGAGAGTTTAGAGACTCCGACACCGCCACATCCATGCCGGTCGTCATCATCAACGAAACTGCGGCGCGGCGCTACTTCGGAAACCACAACCCAATCGGCCAGCAGATCGAGCCGGAAATGTGGGATGGGTCCGGCTCCAAGACAGAAACGCGCACCATCGTGGGCGTAGCGGGTAATGTAAAATTGCAAAGCCTTCGCGAAGCAACGTCGCCCATGATCTATTGGCCGATTGCGCAGATTCCTTGCGATAGCAGCATGCACGTGGAGATTCGAACTACGGTAGACCCCTTGAGCCTCGCTAGCGCGGCGCGCGTGCAATTGCATGCGATGGATAAGGAGCTTCCATTCTATGGCGTCTGGCCTCTGGATCACTATGTGAGTGAATCTCTCAGCCAGACCCGTTACAACGTCTGGCTCGTTGCCCTCTTTGCCATCCTTTCTTTGATTCTTACCGCGACCGGTCTCTACGGCTCCATCGCTTACTCCACCGCTCAGCGAACGCACGAAATTGGCATCCGCATGGCGCTTGGAGCGACTCCGCAAGGTGTCCGCAGAATGGTGGTGCGGCAAGGCATGAAGCTGGCGCTGATCGGCGTGGCTATTGGCATTGCTGCTGCCTTTGGGCTAACCCGGTTGATCGCGAGTATGCTTTACGGAGTGAAAGCATCGGACCCGCTTATCTATATTTCCGTTGCCGTTTTGCTGAGCCTTATTGCTCTGCTCGCCTGCTACATCCCTGCCCGCCGGGCCTCACGAGTGGATCCAACGGTGGCGTTGCGATACAAGTAAAAGGCAGTGAGGAGTGGCGGGTGACGAGTGGCAAGTGAGCCATTATCTGTCAGTTCTCAGCGCTCAGCAATCCAAGCGCAGCCGGACTGCTAAAGCAGGGACGGAAGCCGGCAAGAGGAGGCGGCTGATCGCGAGTATGCTTTACGGCGTGAAAGCGTCGGACCCGCTTATCTATATTTCCGTTGCGGTTTTGCTTAGAAGCTATTTCAAAACCCTCCGTAAGACGATCCGAGTCGGGCGGCGACACCGCCGCAGGCGCCCGCGACAAAAGCCTACCCGGGTGATTGCTGACAAAGCGTACGGCAGCGACGCACTGCGCACACAGTTGCGGCGCGGTGTGGTCTTGATTGCGCCACATCGCTCCAACCGGTATCGAACAGCGCCCCAAGACGGACGTGTGCTGCGACGTTACAAGAAACGCTGGATCGTCGAGCGCAGCATCGTGTGGCTTGGCAACTTCCGGCGGCTCGTCGTCCGTTATGACCGCTTGCTCGCCATCTACCAGGCATTTGTCCATATCGCGATTCCAGATATGCAGCGACTGGAGTTCACCGGCAACAAGCTGCATCCGACGCAGAAAACTGTGATGTCTCTGCTCCCCATCGTCCAGGCATACTCGCTTCCCGGCGACACCATACTGGATTGCTTCTGCGGCTCGGCTTCAACCTGCGCGGCAGCGTTGCTGACAGACCGCAAGTATATCGGCATAGAACTGGACAACGAGTATTTCACTCAGGCAGTGGCCAGAATGGAACGCGTGAAGGAGAGGATCGCCGCAAAAAAGCGGTCCTCTCAAGTGCTCATTCCCACCTCGCGGTGAGTGTGACCGCGAGCCTGCCCCGCCTCAAGGCGATCTGTTGTACTGAGTCGTGGTTCTCGTAGCCTTAACCCGTGGCACGCCCGCGGATTTCTTGCCTTACATGGTGGGAATGAGCATCTCCGCGCAGTTTGCGCGAATACCTCCACCGCCCGCTATGCGGACTTTCGCATGCAGATATACCTTCGACGAGCGCATTGGCGAATAGTTCATCGAGACCGGGAAGCACGTTCGTCCCGAGCCTCAATCGTGGTGCGTGGAGGGCTGCGCAGCCATCGCGCGCTGGCGCGATAGACAAAACCACGCCTTTGCGCCGTGACCGTGGAACTCGGCTGATCGCAACTCGACGATCTCCAGCGCCGGCTCGATGGCGAGAGTGACCTCGCGTGCCGAGCGGCGCGGTGGCCCGACCTCGCGTGATGGACCTTCCGTGCTGCCGATCAAGCTCAGCCAGAAGCCGCCTGGCGTCAGCACAGCGGCGACTTGTGCAGCGAACCGCTGCCTTTCGTGTGGTTCATCGAACACGTGAAAGCAACCGCGGTCGAAGACGAACTGGAACGGGCCGCCGGGCGGAGGCGCGGCGAGAATGTCCAATGCAGCAAAGCGGCAACGCAGATCGCGTCCCTCCATCTTGGCGTACGCTCTTTCGACGGCGAGCGGCGAGACATCGACGCCGAACACATCGAAACCGCGTTCCGCCATCCAAATTGCATTCGTGCCAGTACCCGCGCCAATCTCAAGCGCCGGACCCGGCATGACCGCGCCCGAAGTGACGAACTCGACGAGTAGAGGCTCTGGTTGCCCGGTGTCCCAAGGCAGTTGTCCCGAGGCGTAGCTCTCATTCCATGATGGGTGTGGCATCACGCTACAAGTTTAGCTCCATCCGCAAGCGCGTTATAAGGAACCTGCATCCGACATCACTCGTGTCCGCTAAGCTACAGTGAATACTGAAATTCTTTTGGGATATTTAGATGAAAATCGCATACCGAAGTCTCTTACTGCCTTGCGTTCTGTTCCCCTGTATTGGCTGCGATCAGGCGACGAAGCAGATTGCAATGTTCGCTCTTGACGACTCGCCTCACACATATTTGGACGGCATTCTCCGCCTTCAGCTCTCGTATAATTCCGGTGCCTTCCTCAGCATTGGAGACAATTTGTCACCCTTACTAAGTCGTCCGTTTCATAAGTTCGATCACGTATTTTTGGCTCATGCAGCAGCCGACTCCAGCTTGCTCAGGAGCTGTACAAGGTCGTGGCGAGAGAACTTCCACTCGAACGGTTTGGCGATCGATTCGTAGTAGCTCTGGAATTCCAGCAGTCGTTTGGCTACAGCAGCAAGGTCCGGAAAGTCGTTCGGTGTGA
>JASHTR010000061.1 GCA_030040455.1 Terriglobia bacterium
GCCTTGGTCAGGTCATACTGCTTCTGGGCGACGAGAAGGTTGGCTTTGGCCACGGCGGCGGCGTTGATGGCGTCGTCCAAGGCCTGCTTGCTGACGGACCTCGGATTGATTTCATAAGCGGCCTGTTCCTTGGCCAGGTCATCCTGGGCAGTTTTCAAGGAGGCTTGAGCAGCAACCACTTGAGCCTCATTCACGTCCAGGGTTTCTTTCCGGGGTTCGGCCTTCAACTCTTGAAGCATGGTGTTGGCTGCACGCGCCTGGAACAGATCTTGCCCGACAATTCCTCTTTGGATGGAATCGTCGATGAGCAAAAGCGGCATCCCCTTAAGGACGGCCTGGCCTTCGGCGACAAAGATCTGTTTGACGGTTCCTGCCACTTCCGGGTATACGTTCATATCCTCCCCGCTCCTTTGAGTGCTCTCCACAATGCCCTCGGCGTAAATGCCATTGGCATAAGGGTCGGCAGGCGGAGGAAATTCCGGCGGCAGTTGTGGTTGTTGGAGGCTAAAGAGATAAGCTGCTATGCATCCTGCCAGGATGCCGGCAGCTGAAAGCACGAATATAAGCTTAGTTCTCATGGCTGACCTTCTCGGTGGAAGCTAGCCGCCCGTCCTCCATATCCAGGATCCGGTCGGCAAATTCATAGATTCGGCTGTCGTGAGTCACAATGATGATGCAGCGCTGGTTGTTGAGAACATTCTGATGCACAAAACTCACGATCGACCGCCCGGTTTCACCATCCAGAGAGGCGGTGGGTTCGTCCATAATCAGGATGTCGGGCTGGCCCACCATCGCCCGGGCGATCGCTACCCGTTGCTGCTCCCCTCCACTCAGCTTGATCGGAGGTAGTTGTTCCTTTCCCTTCAGGCCCACGATTTCGAGATAGCGAACGGCCTTCTTCATCGATTCGTTCCAGTCTTCATGCTTCAGAATCAAAGGAATCGCTACGTTCTCAGCGGTGGTCAAACGTGGAAACAGGTGATAGTCTTGGAAGACAAAGCCGAGCTTGTTCAACCGGAATTCCGCCAGCCGATCTGCGTCGAGCGCCCAGATGTTACCGCCCTCAACGAGGACCTTTCCCGCGTTAGGCCGGAGAATCCCGGAAAGAACGCTCAGCAAGGTGGTTTTTCCGCTTCCTGATGGACCGACGATATAGACGATTTCACCAAAATACGTTTCGAGATTGACCTCTTTGAGCGCGGTCGTTTTCGCCTCGCCCTCGCCAAACCATTTCACTAAGCCGCTCGCTTTGATCGCTGTATCCGGCATTTCACCCTCGGAATATATCGAATGGCTCAATCGCCAGCACTCGGCGAACCCCGAAATAACTGGATATGGCCGCGATGACTAAAACCATCGCGAAAGGAACGGCGAGGTTGAGATAACTAATCATGGCTGCGTATTCAGGCATCCTGAGCTTGGCGACGCCAATCAAGCTCACGCACAAACCCACCCCCAGACCGTAGCCCGTCAACGAAGTAAAGGCAGCCTGAAAAAGAATGATGCTGACCAGTTCGCGGCTTTTGGTGCCAATGGCTTTCAAGGCGCCGAATCGCTCGAGATTCTCCAGAATGAAGGTGTAGAAGGTTTGACCCGAAACCGACAGGCCCACAATGAAACTCACCGCGGTCATAATCAGCAGATTCATTCCGAAGCCTGATTGAAAGATGTAGAAATTAGTTGTCCGTCCAATGAACTCATCCTTCGTCAGAGCCACGTAGCCAAGCACTTTGACTTGCTGTTTGATTCTTGGGACGTCCCTCATGCTCTTCGGCACGACGAGAACGTACGAGATGGTGTAGCGGGGATTCGGAATGTACTGGAGGCAGCGGTAATAGGTGGTGTACAGGGTCGGGATACCAAATAAACTTGAGCTTCGAACCTTGGCAATACCGACGATGACTCCGCGATTGTCGTTGAGCTCGAACTCCGAGCCAATATGAGCATTTCCAAGCTTGGGAAAGTCGGCATCCTGGATCGCGATGAAGCCGTTTTCGGCGTAGATGTCGTCAATGTTTCCTTGGATAAGCTCTGGCCTTCCATACAGGCTTGTGTCGTCTAGTCCGATAATGTTCGCAGACTGGTACGTACCATCCGCCAGTTTCAGAAGGGCGGCGCCCGCATAAAGCGGGACCGCGTATTTAACTCCTTGCATGCTTCGGACCGCATCCAGGATATAGCCCGGCAGTCCAATCGTATTCGCCGGAGTCTGAACCGTCGGATCCATAACCCAGATCGGAGCGTCGATGTTAATCACTGTAGCGGCCGAGTGATTCAGGACACCCACAAACATCGAGGTGATAAACATCATCAAGAAGACGGCGAAAGTGATACCGACCAGGAGCGCCGTGAATTTTGCTTTGTCGTTAACGACGAGCTTATATGCGAGCTTGAGAATTCCCTTCATTGCCTTTGTCCTCTGGTTTCAGCTTGACTCGCATGATGAGCCGGGTAGGTTACAACATGCTCGCCCAGTTGTGCGGAGCCCTGAATGTTAGCCACACGATTAGAAATCCGCTGCCTACACATACCGCTAACGCGCCCAATGCGGTTAAGATTTCCATTTCAGCCTCCTTGGTGTGGAAGACGAGACCGGTAACCCTGGTATGCCTTCGTGGGTGTACGCCCTGGATGCTCCATCGGCTTTCGCTTCCTGGCCGGCGACCGCAAGTGACCAACCGTGTCGCGTTCCATCGTGTTAATCCCTCTCGTTCATATTGATTTTCATCCGCCAACTCGGCTTTTGGCGGTGATAGCGGTCACATATGTTTGTGTGCGGGATCACAGTCGCTTCATTCGGAACGCAATGCCATCAGGGCCGGATTCAGCCGAGTGTGTGGAGACCAGCCAACGATGGAGGGTGCCATTGCACATTCTGTGACGGCCGTCACAGTCCTCTGCGAGCCACTCACCTAAGCTTTTATTCAGTGAGGTTATGACGTGGGTGGATTGTCACCAAGTACGATTTCCGATGCACCGTCCGTTCCCGGCTCGACGGCGTCACCCCGTCCAACTTCTCCGTCGCCTGCCGTTCAGATCTCCTTTGCGGCAGGGACACTTCAAGGCACTCGCTGGATTATCGCCATTGCGGTGATGTCCAGCGCTGTGATGGAGGTATTGGACACCTCGGTCGTAAACGTCAGCCTCCCGCACATCGCGGGCTCTCTTTCATCAGGCGTCGATGAAGCAACGTGGGTGCTCACCTCCTATATTGTTGCCAATGCCATCATTCTTCCGATCACCGGATGGCTCGCCAACTATCTGGGACGAAGGCGGCTGCTAATGACAGTTGTGACTGGATTTACCTTATCCAGCGCGATGTGTGGTCTTGCCCCTAACTTGCCAATGTTGATCTTCTTTCGCGTGCTGCAGGGGACGACGGGTGGAGGACTCCAGCCGCTCTCCCAAGCTGTGCTGCTCGAGGAATTCCCGGGTGAGGAGCGCGGCAAGGCAATGGCATTTTGGGGATTGGGTATTGTAGCAGCGCCGATTCTCGGCCCCACCCTCGGCGGCTGGATCACGGATACGTATTCCTGGCGCTGGGTGTTCTACATCAACTTGCCCGTGGGCATTCTCAGCCTCACCATGATTCACTTGTTCGTTTTCGATCCGCCGTATATCCGGCGTGGGGCGCTGCGTGCGGATGGTTGGGGGTTGGGCATGCTCGCGGTCGGAATGGGCGCCCTACAGATCATGCTGGACAAAGGACAAGAGAAGGATTGGTTTGGTTCCAACTTGATCAGAACGCTCGCTGTTCTTGCCCTGTTGTTCCTAACCGCCTTCGTGATCCGCGAACTCATTGTCAAACAGCCGATTGTTCATTTCCGGCTCATGCACTACCCGTCGTTTGCGACAGGCATTGTTTTAGTGACAATGCTGGGATTCGTGCTCTATGGAAGCCTGGTGTTGTTGCCATTGTTTATGCAAACGCTGCTCGGGTGGACGGCGACGACGGCGGGAATTTGGACCAGCCCGCGTGGCATTGGTACTGCGCTCTGCATGCCTTTGGTCGGCTATTTGCTCGACAAGAGGTGGGGCGCGCGTGGGATGCTGGCTTTTGGATTCGCGGTGGCAGGACTTGCCTTCTTTGGCTATTCACATATGACCTTGGATTCCGGTACCTGGGATATTTTCTCGGACCAGATCATTCAGGGCATCGGGATGTCCTGCCTTTTCGTGCCCCTGACCACCGTCACCATGGACCCGATTCCTCAACAGGAAATAGGCTACGCGACCAGTCTCTTCAGCGTCATGCGGAACATTGGATCAAGTATGGGGATTTCCTTCGTAACCACATGGGTCGCGCGCCGCTCCCAGTTTCATCAAAGCACCCTTTCATCTCACATCACGGCCTCCAATCCAAGCAGCCGGCAAGCGCTCGCGTACCTGACGCAGTTGATGCAACAGCGCGGCTTCGATGCGGTCACCGCGACCCAAAAAGCTCATGCACTCCTTTACCAGATGCTTCAACAGCAAGCGTCGTTGTTGAGCTACCTGGACGTATTTCACATCATGGGTATGCTGTTTCTAGCGGTCATTCCCTTGATCCTGCTGATGCGAAAACCAAGCCAAAAAGCTGCGGTGGTGTGACGGGATCAGGCTTGGCTCTCCGAAGACTACGGCTATCCCGGTCGACACAGTCGGCGCAACCCCGTTTGATTATTTAGCAGGCGCCGTTCATCCAGAGGGACGGTGCTTTTATGCAAGCAATGCAGACCGACTGTAATTCGGATGGCGCTTAACGAACGACATTCGGATAAAGTTTGGCCGTGAGCAGCACAAGGGCCGCGAGGACAACCAAATGCACGCCCAAGTCCATTCCTAATCCGAACAGGGGGTGTCCTCCTTCGACCATCAGCGCGCGCAGGGCATCAACCTGATAGCTGAGCGGGTTAATCTTTGCAAGGGCGCGGAGCCACGCTGGCATGACGCTCAACGGATAAATGGCGTTGCTTGCGAAGAACAGCGGCATTGTCAGGACCTGACCAATGCCCATGAAGCGCTCGCGGGTCTTCACCAGACATGCGACGGCCAGGGAAAAGGTGGAGAACAACGCCGAGCCCAGTATGATAAAGCCGAGAACCCCTGCAATCGCGCCAAGGCCGAATCGAATCGGAACTCTTAAGAGCAGCGCGAGAAGATAAATAATGACTCCCTGAGACAATCCCCGCACTCCTGCGGAAAGTGCTTTTCCGAGGACTAGGGCGCTACGCGTTGCGGGCGTTACAACCAGCTTTTGAAGGATTCCCAAGTCGCGCTCCCAGATCACACTGATACCATAAAAGATGGCGATGAAGAGCACGCTCTGGGCGAGAATGCCCGGCACCATGAAGGTCAAATAGCTTAAGTTGCCAGTCGGTATGGCTCTCAGCCGCCCGAAGACCTGTCCAAACACCAGGAGCCAGAGCGTCGGCTGGATTGCCCTCGTAAAGAGCTCAATCGGATCTCGCCCGAGTTTGCGGAGTTCAACCTCGGCGAGAGCGGTGGTATCGCGGATGAATGCCGTCATTGCCAGTTCGTTAGCCGAGACGCCGCGCGGTGCGGCGAATCTGGGCCGTCTCTGTATAGCCTCCGCCATGCTCAATCGAACCTCCTGCAAAATAGACGAAAACATCATCCAGGTCCGCATCAGGCCCTACCTGAACTTTCAAGGCGCTTGGTGAGCCGATGGCCACAGCTTGGCCAAGATGCATGATCGCGATTGTCTCGCACAGCTCATCCGCCTCTTCCATGTCGTGGGTGGTCATCAGAATCGTTGTGCCAAAGTCATTCCGAAGCCCACGCAGGTGATCCCACACGGCGTGACGGGCGACCGGGTCTAAACCGACCGTCGGCTCGTCCAGGAATAGAACCTTGGGGTGGTGTAACATGGATTCTGCAATCTCCAGCCGACGAATCATCCCTCCTGAGTAATTACGGACGAGCGTGTTCGCAGCGTCTTCCAGGGCCATGAACCGAAGTGCCTCAGCAACCCTCCCGCGCCGCAGTCGGCGCTCAATCCCGTACAATCGCGCGAACAGGAGCAGGTTCTCATAACCCGTCAGAGCCCCATCCGCGGAGATCATCTGAGAGACGTACCCGATGTTGCGCCGAACGTCCACGGCATCCCGAACGATATCGAACCCGGCCACTTTGGCCGTACCAGCGCTTGGAGGAAGGACCGTAGTCAACATTTTGATCGTCGTTGTCTTTCCTGCGCCATTGGGCCCCAGCAGGCCAAAGATGCAACCATTGGGGACAGCCAATGACAATGCGTTGACCGCCGTCGTTGCGCCGAAGTGGCGAGTCAGACCAAGCATCTCAACGGTCGGCGCTGCGACGGGAGGATTCTCTCCGGCTGACGTACTGGTGGACAGCGATGCTTCTGGCTTGTTTTCATGATCACGGTTGATCACCATAGCATTTCCCAAGCCTTTCATTTAGCTCGATGGAATGCCCGTCAAAGCGCTGCGATTACCGAGTACCCTCTGCCATGCTAGGTGGCTCTCGGCTGTAAGAATTAACGATCGCCATTGCTGAGCCACTCTGGAAGAATAACCGTCACCAAATTGAGATTCTGTGATGCCGATCACGTTGGCTATCCATGTCAGGGTTGGAGGACAGCCAACGCCAAGGATCTGTGCAAACAGGCTCACCCGGCTTCCGATCCGCACGAAATCTTCAGGAGCCTGAGTCTTCAATCCAGTGTGATC
This sequence comes from Terriglobia bacterium, assembly GCA_030040455.1. Classification (GTDB taxonomy): domain Bacteria; phylum Acidobacteriota; class Terriglobia; order UBA7540; family UBA7540; genus RH2-MAG17b. The sequence goes on from JASHTR010000061.1 coordinate 6,693, forward strand.
TGCATTACAGCACCGTTAGCTAGCTCCTTAGATAAATGGCTCGTGGCTCGATCAGACAAGCGACCGCTTACGTTGCCGGGCCGCAGCAATCACCCTTTCCTTAGAAGGAGACATCGAAATGGCGCAGAAAATGAAAGCTGCTGTGGTTCACCGTTTCCGTGAGCCACTGAGACTTGAAGAAGTGCCGGTACCGCAGCCTGGGGAAGGAGAGATTCTGATTAAGGTAGAAGCCAGCGGCGTCTGCCACACGACCCTGCACGCTGCTTCGGGCGACTGGCCGGTGAAGTCTGTTCCGCACTTCATCCCCGGTCACGAGGGAGCCGGCGTTGTAGTGGCTGCCGGCCCGCACGCACGAGGTGTAAAAGAGGGAGATCACGCAGGGGTCCCGTGGCTTTATAGCGCTTGTGGCCAGTGCGCGTACTGCATTGGAGGGTGGGAAACCCTTTGCGAGGCGCAACAGGATTGCGGATGTTCCGTCAATGGTGCCTTTGCCATGCGCAAAGTTTGTGGTGGCGTCGAGCGGATCGACACACCAGATGTAATCGGAATGAGCCGCGTGGATACCGCTCTCTTCAGCCACAGTGTCATGCTTTGGAAAGTGCCGATGAAGAGCCTCGACAATCAGCGTTTCGGAGCGCGAGTCAGCGTCCGTCACGAGGTTGCTTTTCCCTTTGTAGCTGATCCTGGCGTGACGCCGCTCGAAGGAGCGCGTTAGAAACTCCCCGGACTGCCTGGCGATATCGACAGCAATGCCCAGGCATGACTCCTTGCCTTCTCAGTTCTCGGCACGTCCGGACATTGATATCACTTGCCCATGGTGAAGTCTGGCGGCGGAGCAGTTCGAGCGGCGAGGCAGGGCCCCGGTCTCCATTGGGGCGTCGGAGACTCCTCAGGTACCACCTTACTCCTTCGGTCTATCGGCGAGCGGGCGCAGGGCTTCAACAATATCCTTTACGACTCGATCGAGAGCTCCTGCGGCCTCAGCCGACAGTTCCGTGCCTGCTTCGAAGGTTCGACCTTCGATTCCGTAGACGATCAGCCGAGCCGGAAGGTCTCCGAAGGTACGCGCCAGCTCAATGGCATCCACGAGCCCAAAAGCGTGAGTTGAATGCCGAAAAAAGTCTGCAGGGAGGGGATCAGCGCTTGCATCGAAACGGTGGATGGTTCCAGGAGGAGCGCTGGAGCACACAGCATCCACCACGAAAACCACGTCGGCGTCCGCCCAAGCTCCCATCAACTGCGCACCATCGCCTCCGTGCATGAGGACGGCAGCTTCCTTCGGCAGAAGTCGCCGCAATCGCCGGGCGGCCATGAGGCCCAAAGCATCATCACCACGATATTCATTGCCGATTCCGATAATCATTGCTCTAGGAGTCGCATCGACTTTCATGCCAGGACGGGCGCTTTCCGAACCGGCGGCGACCCGCCGAATCAAACCTAGGATTCACGCTCAATCTTAAGCTTCAAGAAGTGCGTGGCGCAGGAAATGCACGGGTCATAATTGCGAATGGCCTGCTCACATTGCCCTATGAGTTTTTCCTTAGGAAAGTTGAGATGTTTTGTTACAAAATGGCGCACGTCCTGCTCGATGACTTTCTGGTTCTGCGATGTAGGGGGAACAATCTTTGCATCAAGGATCACACCCTTTTCGCCCAGGCGGTAACGATGATAGAGACTCCCGCGAGGCGCCTCGGTACAGGCATAACCGGTCGCGGCGCGCGGCTCAACTTCCACGAAAGGATGCTCCGGCTCTTCATATTGTTGGATGATTCGCAGCGCTTCGTCGCACGCATAGAGAATTTCGAGACTCCGTACCACAATGCTTTGAAAGGGATTCCGGCATATCGGGCCGAAGCTTGCCTCGCGCGCGGTTTCTTGGGTCAAAGCGGAAAGCCGGTCAAAGTTAAGGTTGTATCGCGCCAGCGGTCCAGCCAGATAAGGGCCATGACCCTTCCAAACAGAATGGAGGGCGTTGGAGTGCGGGACGTGTTCCTCTACGAAATGGTCGTCATAGGTGTTCACGCTGATATCAAGTCCTTGATTTGAAACCAGCCGTCCTTCATTGAATGGATACTCATCGGAGTGCCGGAGTGCCACGAAGGCATAATCCTGCTCAAACTCCGGGAAAGTCAGCCCCGCTGTCCAAAGCACCGTCTCCCGCGCCGCTTCACGTGCCCATTTGAGTTCCTCGACAAGGGAAGTAAACTCTCGCTTCTTCGGGGTCTTATAGAAGCCCCCAACACGAACATTGACAGGATGTATTTCCCGGCCACCCAGAAAGCGAATGATGGCGTTACCCGCCTTTTTCAGCCGCAAGCCACGCTGGACAATTTCAGGATGGTCTTTGGCCATTTGGATGGCGTCCGGGTAGCCGAGAAAGTCCGGCCCGTGCAGCATGTAAACGTGAAGCGCATGGCTTTCGATCCATTCGCCGCAATAAACCAGCCGGCGCAGTGACCTCAGTTGACCATCCACCTTCATCCCAAAGGCGTCCTCGATGGCGTGGACTGCGCTCATTTGATACGCAATGGGGCAGATGCCACAGATGCGCGCGGTGATGTCCGGCGCCTCGCTGAAGCTGCGTCCTCGCAGGAAAGCCTCAAAAAAGCGTGGAGGCTCGAAGATGTTGAGCCGAACGTCCTCGACCTTGTCTCCCCGCAGCTTCACAAAAAGGCCGCCCTCGCCTTCCACGCGGGCGAGAAAATCCACCTTGATGGTTTTAGCGTTCATGCAACTCGCTTTCCCGCCGGAACGGCTCCGCCGCCGCATTGAAGCTTCGGAAGGCCCGCACCAACTCCTGCTCCTTCACACCCAGCCTCCCCCACCAACCGCTCAGCGACCGGGTGTTCGGAGTCTCCATGGGTCCGTAGCATCCATAGCAGCCGCGATTGTAACCCGGGCAAAGAGCGCCGCAACCGGCCTGCGTCACCGGGCCGAGGCAGGGAATGCCGCGTGCGACCATCACGCACACCTGTTCGCGCTGCTTGCATTCCAGGCAGACGCTGTGTCTTGGCGTGTTGGGCTTCCGCCCGTTCAAAAAGGCGCTGATCACCTCGACGAGTTGCTGTTTGTTGATGGGACAGCCTCGTAGTTCAAAGTCTACAGGTACGTGATCGGCAATCGGCGTGGACGTGCGAAGCGTCTCGATATAAGAGGGCGTCGCGTAGACGATGGAAATGAATTCCTTGACGTCGCGGAAGTTGCGGAGAGCCTGGATGCCGCCCGACGTCGCGCAGGCGCCGATCGTCACGAGGAACTTTGACGCCCGGCGCACTTGATGAATGCGCTCGGCGTCATGAGGCGTCGTTACGGACCCTTCAACCAGCGAGAGATCATACGGGCCTTTCACGACGGCGCGCGACGCCTCGGGGAAATTGGCAATCTCCAGCTCGCCGGCCAGAGCTAACAACTCGTCCTCGCAGTCAAGCAGCGTAAGCTGGCAGCCGTCGCAGGAGGCGAACTTCCATACAGCGAGCTTGGGCTTGCCACGTCGTGCCACCTTCAGACCTCCCGGATCGCAAGGAGCGGCTTGAGCCGCTCGTAGCTGAACACCGGCCCGTCCTTGCAGATAAAGCTGGGCCCATACTGGCAGTGACCGCAAAGCCCCAGGGCGCATTTCATATTGCGTTCCATCGAAATATGCATGTTCTTGGCGGGTACGCCGCGCTTCTCAAGCTCCATGGCGGTAAAGCGCATCATCACTTCCGGTCCGCAGATCATCGCCGTCGTCCTTGCCGGGTCAAACCGCGCTCTGGCGATCAAATGGGTGACCACGCCGACGCTGCCCATCCAGCCGCCAGCCGCGTGATCCACGGTAACGCGCACCTGGGCGTCAAAGCGAGCTCGCCATCTTTCGAGTTCCCTCGCGTAGAGAATGTCAGCCGGGGCGCGCGTCCCGTACAGGAGCACTACTCGTTGATAGCGTTTCCGTTGCGCAAGGACATGGTAGATGGCAGGCCGAAGCGGCGCCAGCCCTACCCCGCCCGCGACAAATATGACGTCGCCACTCACCGCCTGTTCGATAGGCCAGCAGCTTCCAAATGGCCCCCGAACTCCCACTTCATCGCCGGATTTCAGCTTCTGCATCAGCCGGGTCACGGCTCCTACGGACCGGATTGTATGAATCAGGCTGCCCGGAGCGTTAGGATCTCCGCTGATTGAAATCGCAACTTCTCCGGCGCCCCAGATATAGAGCATGTTGAATTGGCCCGGAGCGAACCTAAACTCGCTGGATCCGTTAGAAGGCTTCAGTTCGACGGTAAACGTATCATGGGTCTCCCGCCGCCTTCGAGTAATCCACCAGAGGCGCGGAACCATTGGGTGCGTCATCTCAGAAATCTCAGGAGTAGACATTGAGCAGTTGAAATCGTGCTGCCTGAAGCCTTTGCTCAACAACCAGCACAAACCGTTTCAGAAGTTCGTAACCCAGGTCGTGGTCTGCCTCGCATTTCGTGCGCAGGCACGTCGCGTCCAAGCCAAGCGCCCGGGTACGCTCGAGAGCCCGAGCATCGAACTTCCACCGGTAAGGCGGGAAGAGCCAGGACCAGCCCAGCACATCTCCTCCCTCCAGCGTGAGAATGGTCAGCGGGCCGCGCTGAGCGGCAAAGACCTCGAGCGACACTTTGCCGTCGCGAATGAGATAAAACTGGTTGGCGTCCTCGCCCCCGTGAAAAATGAACTGTCCCGCCTCGAAACGGACGTTCGAGGCGCACCCCATCATCAGTTGCACATAGTCGTCCTTCAGGCCCTTGGCGAAAGGATGTTCGGCCAGAATACCCTCAAGTGTTTCCGTTTCCATGCGGATCCTCCTTCCGGCCGGGGGCCTCGCTGCCGCGAATGGCGGCCGTTTCTTCCGTAAGGTCAATGCCTACCGGACACCAGGTGATGCATCGCCCACAGCCGACGCAGCCTGATATTCCAAACTGGTCGATCCACGTAGCGAGTTTGTGGGTCATCCATTGACGGTATCGAGCCTTCGCCGTCGACCGGACACTGCCCCCGTGAATGTAGCTGAAATCCGTTGTGAAGCAGGAGTCCCACTTCTGCCAGCGCTCCGCGTGCTCTCCCTCCAGGTCGGTCGTATCTTCGACCGTCATGCAGAAGCAAGTAGGACAAACCATGGTGCAGTTGCCGCACGTGAGGCAGCGCGCGGCAACGTTCTCCCAGCGAGGGTGCTCATAATTGCGGTAGAGAAGCCCCTTGATGTCGGTGATGTCCATTGCCCGGCCCATGTGAGCGGCAGTGTTTTTCACGACCTCCTCGGCCGATGTCTTCTCCTTCTCGTTTGCGGCATTATGTGGCAGCGCCGCCAGGACCTCAGCGCCCAATTCCGTACCCGACTCGACCACAAAATAATGGCGCACGTCTTCAAGGACCTCCGTCAAGGAAAGGTCAAATCCGTCGGTCACCTTCGGGCCCGTCCGCATGGAAACGCAGAAACAAGTCCCACCCGCCTGGCCGCAATTCACGGCCACAATGAATGCATTTTGCCGACGCAACTTGTAAAACGGATCTTGATAGGGTCCTTGAAGGAAGACTCGGTCTTGGATTGCGATCGCGTGCAGTTCGCAGGATCGTACGCCAATAAAAGCCTTCTTCGAAACGGGTTGCTCTTCTTGCGCCACTTCGATTTTCAGATCTTTGCGGCGGGCCTTCCAGAGACGTACTTGAGGAGGATGCAAGAATTTTTTCCACGAATGCGGCCCTACGGCATAGCCAAAGATCGCCTCATCATTTCGCTTCTTGAGCCGGTAGGTTCCCCCGTCTTGCTCGTCGGTCCATCCGGCGGGCAGATCGCCGCCGGATTCCAGTTCATCATAGACAATGGCGCCGTCGCGCAGGCGAGGCCCAAGCACCTGATAGCCTTTTTCATGCAGAATCTCAATCAGGCGGTTAAAGTCACTCCGCTCAAGAACAAATTGTGGACGGGTTTCGATCACTGCGTTGTTCATCGTTTTCATCAACTTCCAACGGATCTAACAAATGCGCGGCAACTGTTCGCCGCTGAGCATATCGAGCACCCGATGGCCCCCAATACGGCTCCTGAGCATTACAAGCCCGGCGGGCGCCTGCTCCACCCTGCCAATCCTGGTTGCCGACGAACAGACTGGAAACCCTCGCAGAAGCTCGACTGTCCGGTCCCCGTCTCGGTCGGGGACGAAAGCGATGAAGCGTCCTTCGTTCGCCACGTAAAGCGGATCGAGACCCAGAATTTCACAGGCGCCTCGAACCGGGTCCGTGACCGGGATCACAGCCTCATCGATCGAAACACCCACCCGTGCCGCTTCGGCAATCTCATTGAGGCTCGAGGCGAGTCCCCCGCGAGTTAAATCGCGTAAACAATGAATTTCAATCCCCGCCTGGAGTAGCGCGCGGACGGACTCCCAAAGCGGCGCGGTATCGCTCTGAATGACAGTTTCGAATTCAAGTCCTTCTCGAACCGAAAGGATGGCCACGCCGTGGGCGCCAAGGTCGCCGCTCACTATCACCGCATCCCCGGAAGCTACGGACGACGGTCTGATTTCGAGATCCGTTTCCACCAGACCAATTCCTGCGGTGTTGATGAATATTCCATCGCCCTTCCCACGGTCGACAACTTTTGTGTCACCGGTGACAAGAGCGGCTCCCGCACGATCTGCGGCCCGGCGCATGCTCGCTGCAACTGTTCGCAACTGGCCAACCGGCAACCCCTCTTCCAGAATGAATCCAGCGCTTAAGCAGACCGGCCGCGCCCCACACATTGCCAAATCATTCACCGTCCCATTCACCGCCAAGTCCCCAATGTTTCCGCCCGGGAAGAAGAGCGGCTGAACCACGTAAGAATCCGTAGAAAAGGCGAGGCGACCGGCGTCCAGTTGGATTACTGCGCCGTCATGGCGAGCCTCCAGACCCGATGAAGCGAACAGTGGGAGGAACAGTTTCTCAATCAATTGGTGGGTCAGCTTGCCTCCGCCGCCGTGGGCGAGCAGAACCGTTTCTCCGGTCACCGTGGGCAGCGGACAAGCAGCACTAAACTGAGCCATGGTTCATGCCTTCCGATAGAGGTAATAGGCAGCACAAGCGCCTTCCGAAGACACCATCGGAGCGCCCAGCGGACTCTCGGGCGTGCACCGCGTGCCAAAAGAAAGGCACTCGTGGGGCTTACGAATGCCTTGGAGAACCAAGCCGCTGATGCACTCCGCAGGCTCGTTGACCGGCGTCGCGCTTGTTGGGAATCGCGTCGTGGCGTCGAAATGCCCATACCTTTCGCGCAGCCGGAGGCCGCTCGAGGGAATTTCACCGATCCCCCGCCACTTCCGGTGCGCGACCTCAAAGACTTCGGCGACCCTCTGTTGAGCAGGTCGGTTGCCTTCCCGGCGAACGGCACGCGAATATTGGTTCTCCACTTCGGCGCGACTACCTTCCAATTGCGCGATCGCCATATCAATCCCTTCCAGTAAATCCAGGGGCTCGAAGCCTGTCACCACGATAGGAACATGCCAGCGCCGGCTGAGCGGAAGATATTCCTCGTACCCCATGACGGTGCACACATGCCCGGCGGCCAGGAAGGCATTCACCTGGCAATGTTCGGAGCTGAGAATCGCTTCCATGGCCGGCGGAACAAGCACGTGAGCCACTAAGATGGAGAAATTGCCGATGCCCTCGCGCTCTGCTTGCCAGACAGCCATGGCATTAGCGGGCGCTGTCGTTTCAAAACCCACCGCAAAGAAAACAACCTGGCGAGAGGGGCTTAGCCGCGCGAGTCGTAACGCGTCGAGGGGCGAATACACGATCCGGACATCGGCGCCTCGCGCCTTAGCGTCGAAAAGACTTTGGGACGACCCCGGCACTCGCAACATGTCCCCGAAGGAACAAAAAACTGTTTCCGGACGCAAGGCAATGGCAACAGCCTGGTCAATAAGTTCGAGCGGCGTGACGCAGACCGGGCAGCCCGGTCCATGCACCAGAGAGATATCAGGCGGGAGAAGGTCTTCAAGGCCGCTCTTGACGATGGTGTGTGTTTGGCCACCACACACTTCCATGAGCTTCCACGGATGGTGTGTCCGCCGATGGATGGACTGCGACAGCAGAAGTGCCAACTCCTTGTTCCGGTACTCATCAAGGAACTTCATCTCATCGGTCCTCAAGAAGGGGCAAAGGAGCTACCGTCGATTTCGTCCAGCATTTGGAGCTCGCCGAGAGCATCGAAGATCTTTTGCGCCTCGGTCTCATCGATGACTGCCAATGCGAAACCCGCGTGCACCAGCACGTAATCCCCGACGGAAGCCTCAGGGGTGTAAGCAAGGCAAGCCTCCTTCACAACTCCCCCAAAGTCGATTTTTCCGCGTCTGAGTCCTAAGCCCTCCTCCTCAGTAATGCTGACGACTCTTCCTGGCACAGCCAGACACATTGCTCAATCTCCTTTCGCCCGGTAGGCGGCAAGAAGAGCCTGACCGAGAGCGATTCCGCCATCGTTCGTTGGAACGCGGCGATGCGTGTAGACGCGGAAACCCCGCGCTTCGAGTAACGCCACGGATCGATCCACAAGATAACGGTTCTGGAACACGCCGCCACTCAATGCAACCTGGCTTGTTGCCACCTGTTCGGCGACGGTGAGAATCCAGTCTGTAAGAGCGTTGTGGAACCTGGCAGCAATCACCGCGGGCGATTCCCTCCGGCGCACGTCTCGCTGCACAGCCTCAATCAGTGGTTGCCAATCTCCGATGCTTCCTTCGAACGCCAGAGGATAAGATTCATCCGTCGTGATCGAATCCGTCGCGCGCTCTAATTGCATGGCCGCTTGGCCCTCGAAAAGGCTCACATCAGCGATGCCAGCCAGCGAAGCGACCGCATCGAACAGTCTTCCCACGCTTGTCGTCCAGGGAGAGTTAACGCCTCGATCGAGCATCTGCAGTAAAACTGGCTGGTTGCGAAACCGTAGCACAGCTTCGCGGCCGCCTGTCTCCCATAACAGGCTCGCTGCGGCGCGCCAACCCTGACGGATCGCGGAGTCGCCTCCAGGAAGACGGAAGGGGCGTAAATGCGCTACCCGCTCGAAGCGCGCTCCGTCTGCCAGGAAGAATTCTCCACCCCAGATGACACCGTCCAGTCCGTAACCCGTTCCGTCCCATGAGACTCCAAGATAAGGCCCTTGAATTCTGTTCTCAGCAGCGCAAGCCGCCACATGCGCCTGGTGATGCTGGATACCCATCTCGGGCAGGCCTGCGATTGATGCCCATTGCGTTGAAGCATAATCGGGATGCAAATCGTGAGCGACGAGCTGGGGCTCAAATTTATAGATCCGGCACAGGTCTTCGATGGCACGCTCAAACACACGCCGGGCTTCGACGGTGTCAAGGTCCCCAATATGCTGGCTCAGAATCACCTGCTGGCCAACAGCAATCGCAATCGTATTCTTCAGATGTCCGCCGACCGCAAGTACCGGGGGCAGATCCGCGCCAATGAAAACTGGCAGCGGCGCGTATCCTCGGGCCCTACGCATCACGCTCTGCTGACACCGTACAACCCGGACGATGGAATCATCGCAAGGTCGTGAAATGGGCCTGTTGTGCACGACCATCAGATCGGCGATCCCCCCCAGGCGGGCCCGCGCCTCCTCGTTCTTAATCGCAATCGGCTCGTCACTCAAATTGCCACTGGTGGCGACAACGGGAAAAGGAAATTCCTTCATCAGCAAGTGGTGAAGTGGCGAATACGGAAGCATGACACCCAGATAAGGTGAGCCGGAAGCTACGTTACCCGCAACACCCGGCGTGCCGTTTGGCTTCAACAGAACGATGGGAGCGGAAGCCGATTTGAGAACGCATTCCTCTTCGGTAGAAACCTGGCAGAACTGCCGCACAACTTCAAGCGATGGCATCATCAGGGCGAACGGCTTCGCGTCACGATGTTTTCGCTTCCGCAGCCGACCGACCGCCTCGGGTTGCCTCGCATCCACCATCAACTGGAAGCCGCCAATGCCTTTCAAGGCGACTATACCGCCTTGCCGGAGCACATTCGCTGCCTCGGAGAGAGCAGTCCCTGTAGTGATGTTGGAGCCATCGCCCGATGGATCGCCGGGCTTTTCGATCCATAAGTGCGGCCCGCAGCGACCGCAGGCGTTTGGCTGAGCGTGGAACCGGCGGTTTGTAGGGTCCCTATACTCCCGCTCGCAATCCGGACACATCGCGAACCCACGCATGCTGGTGCGCGAGCGATCATAGGGAATGTCCTCAATAATAGTGAAACGGGGACCACAATGGGTGCAGTTCGTGAAGGCGTACGCATAACGGCGATCAGTGGGGTCGAACAGCTCAGCGAGGCAATTGGAGCAAGTGCCAAGGTCCGGCAAAACCGCCGCGGTCTTGTCCGCGCCTTGGTCGCTGGGCATGATTTCAAAGCCTTCAAAACCCGTAGGAACGAGCCAAGCAGTCTCAGTCCCGAGGACGGCCGCCGCCGCCGGCCTCCCGAACTCCAGGCCCTCAAGAAAGTGATCGAGTTCGAGCCGGGGACCCTCGACCTCGATCACAACTCCGGCGCTCGAGTTGCGTACCCAGCCGGTAAGGCCCAACTGGGTAGCAAGATGATAGACGAAGGGACGAAAGCCCACACCCTGAACGGCTCCGCGAATCGTCAGTTTCAGGCGTTCGCGGTTAAGCTCGCCAACCGGTATCATGTCCAGCCACCCACATCCTGCATCAAGGATGCTTCTGTCCACTGTTTTAACCACCCGCACCAATCATCTAATCCCTCACCCGTCCGGCACGAAACCCGAAGAACTGTAGCGTGCGGATTGACCTCGCGCACATTGGCTTCAAGCGCCCGGAGATCCACTCCCGCATAGGGAATCAGATCGATTTTGTTCAAAAGGACGACGTGGGCTTTGTGGAACATAAGGGGATACTTCTTGGGCTTTTCTGCACCATCCACCACACTGCAGACCATTACCCGGAGATGTTCGCCTAGGTCGAACTCGGCTGGACAAACGAGATTACCGACGTTCTCGATGAAAAGAATGTCGGTAGACGGATCGGGGAAATCGGCAAGGGTCCGTGCGATCATTCGCGCGTCGAGATGACAGACGGTGCCGGTGGTAATCTGAAGGGCAGGAACATTGAGCTCGTTAATTCGGTCTGCATCGAGCGTGGTTTGCAAATCGCCTTCGATCACGGCCACCCGGTAGAATGGCCTGAGGCGGGACAAGGTGGCCCCAAGGAGCGTGGTCTTGCCTGCGCCGGGAGCCGACATCAGGTTGACGACCCGTGTTCCCCGCGCCTCGAAGAGGGCGCGGTTCGCTTCCGCGGTCTCATTATTGCTGCGCCGGACATCCACATCGACCGGAACCTTCTGCACGACATTTCCTTTCGGACAGTCTGACTGACGTTCCAGAACTATGGAGACTAGGAAACCTCTTGTCTGTCGAACAACTCGATGTATTCCACCTGCATTTCGGTTCCAGCCACGATTTCCACGGGCGCGCCACACCGGGTACAGAGGAAACAAAAGCCTTGAGCAGGACAGAAACTCAAACGACAATTGAAGCACTGGGTTGCCAAGGGGACGACTTCGATTTCGAGAGTCGCAGCCGCGGCCAACGTACCCAGTGCGACAGCATCGAATGCTAGTTCCAGGGCCTCCCGAACCACGCTCGTGAATTCACCCAGGCGGATCTTGATGGTTTTGATCGCTAACGCAGGGTGCTTTCTGGCTTCGGAAACGGCAAGATCAACGATGGACTGCGCGATTGACAGTTCGTGCATACAGGGGCATCGGACTGCGTCACACTGAGCAAGAGAGCCGATGACTCCACGACCCCATTTTGATTCGCCAACCCATGGGCGTGGGTTACACACCGCACCACGGGGCCAATTCTGACTCATGCCGCCTGCCCAGCACCTGCCTCGGCCTCCCCCAGCTATTTGGCAGCCTGGACCGTCTTGACGAACACCGCTTGCGCGTCGCCATAGACCATTTTGCAACTCTTCGCATAAAAGAGCTCATTCTCCACACCCACATAGCCTTAACCCTGGCCGCGTTTGATCACATACACTTGGCAGGCGTGGTCCGCATTGAGGATGGGCATGCCGTAAATGGGAGATAAGTTGTCCGTGCGGGCAGCCGGGTTGACGACTGCTACGACTAGAACCTCCTTGTTAGTCGTTCAGATCTTGCATAACAAGTGCAATATGCTACGAAGAAGCCCCCCAAGCTGTGATCCCGATCACATCAGTTTGTGACGCCAGGCACACCGTTGAGTTTCCCCGATAACCGCAATGGTCTATTACTTTACAAGTTCGTACTTCGCGTCAGGGTTCTTGCACACTGGGCAAGGCCCAGCGGGTGGATGATCCGCGATGTACCCGCAGATGGTGCAAACATAATAAGCGCGACCTTTCGACCCCTTGAGACCGTCGAGGTTCTTAAGCGTGGCATTCAAAAGGACAAGGTGAGCCTTGTCTGCTGCTCGCGCCTCCTCAAATACCTGCATTGCCTCGCTATTTCGATCTTCTCGAGCTT
>JASHTR010000012.1 GCA_030040455.1 Terriglobia bacterium
CCGATAAAACCTTGTTCCTCCGCAAAAGCAGCAAAAATGAAGTCCGCATGGGAAACCGGAATAAAGCCCAGCCGGCTTTGCGTCCCCTGACCGATTCCTTTTCCCCAGAGCCCTCCCGAACCGATAGCAATTTTGGACTGCGTAACCTGGTAACTGGCACCTCGCGTATTTTGCGAAGGGTGGACAAACGTCATCAGTCGCTCGCGTTGATAAGGACGCATCAGGTGCCAGCCTAGAGGCAGCATTAAGGCCGCCCCCAGTCCCAGCACAAGCACCAGGCGAAACCGAACACCCGTCAGATAAATCCCCGCAACCACGGCGGGAAAAAACGTCAATGCCGTGCCCAAATCAGGCTCGAGAACCACCAACCCTGCGGGAATGCCAACGAGCACACCGAGGGCGATAAGGTCTTTCCAGCCTGCTCGTCGAGACCTAAGCCCGGCAAAATACCATGCAACCGCTATTATTATAACTAACTTCGCCATCTCGGACACTTGGAAAGTGAGGCCTCCCACGTCAAGCCAGCGCCGCACGCCGCCCACCGGATGGCCCCCCAACAGCAGAAGGCTTAGCCCGGCGATCATGGCAAGATAAAGCCAGGCAACGAGATCGAGGATACGATGGAAATCAATCTGGCTGATGATGAAAGCCAGTAATGCGCCCACCAACACCCAATCGATCTGTTTCCTATACTCCCCGGCTAAAGCGGTATGCATGGTGGTGCTATAGATTTCCACTATGCCCACAGCCGCGAGAGCCAGTGAAGTCCCAAACAGCAGCCAGTCGAGATCCCGAAAATTAAGACCCTTGCGCATGTTTAAGGAATCGCACTTGCCTTTCGAGCGCCCCCGGGAAGCACGGGAGCGACGGTTGTCATCTCGGGCGGAGCGGGCGGCGCGGCGGTCGGGGGTGGAGACGAATGCGTCCCGCTAAAGTACGCCTTAATCACGCTTGCGGCGATAGGGACGGACGCCGTCCAGGATTCGCCGCTGTGCATGGTGAGCGTGGCGACAACAATCTGCGGATCGTTGGCAGGCGCATAACCTACGAACCAGGCATTGCTCTTGTAGTTGGCACTATGTGCTGAATGCTGCAAGGCGACGCTCACCACTTGGGCGGTGCCCGTTTTGCCGGCAATATCCAGGCCGGGCACCCGCGCCCTTCCTCCCGTGCCGCCTTCATTCACGACGCCCCACATCCCTTGAGAAACGGCTTCAATCGTGGTTGGCTCCAGCGGGAAACGGCGTGGCTGGAGTGGGGGTGGGTCGATGCCCAGCTTCACAAGCTCCTTGCGAAAAGCTAAATGCGGCGTATAGAAGACGCCGCCCATCACCACGCCCCCAATGATCGATGCCACTTGTACCGGGGTTACGGTCACCGCGCCTTGGCCGATCGCCACCGAGATGGTTTCACCGGCATACCATTTATGGTGGAAATACTTTTCCACCCACCCCGGCGTCGGGATCAACCCTGGATCTTCTCCGGGCAGGTCGATGCCTGTCCTCGAACCGAGTCCAAGATGCTTGGCAAAATAGGCCAGCTTATCAATGCCGAGCATCTTGCCGACCGTATAAAAATAAACGTCACAGGACTGGACAATCGCGCGATGGAGGTTTACGCTGCCATGTCCATGATGGTGCACCCAGATCCAATCGTGGTAGGTGTGGCCGTAGAATGTCACGTAGCCGGGACAGTTGATCGTGAAGTTCGGGTGAATCGTCCTGGTTTCAAGCCCCGCAATGGCAGTGACGATCTTGAATACGGACCCCGGCGCGAGTTGGGCCTGAATCGCTTTGTCCATAAGCGGTTTGGCAGGATCATCGACGAGTTGATTCCATTCCTGCGGATCAATGTGATGTGAAAACTGGTTGGGATCGAAATCCGGATGGCTGACCAGGGCAAGCACCTGCCCATTGTGCGGATCGAGCGCCACTATCGCGCCAGCCCAGTTGCCGAGCGCCTGCTCCGCCGCGAGCTGCAAATCCAGATCGATCGTTAATCGCAAGTTGTGCCCTCGCTTGGGCTCAATGGTCGTCAGCGAGCCTACTTCCTGGCCCCGGCTGTTCACAACCACGCGGCGCATTCCGTCTTCGCCAGCGAGGATGCTGTTGTATTCGCGCTCGATCCCGCTCTTACCGACGATATCGCCCGGATGGTATCGCGAGCCGGTCTTGGCGATCATCTCGGCGGAAACGTCGCCAACGTAGCCTAGGAGAGAGGCTGCAATCTGATGCTTGGGGTAGAAGCGCTGCTGCACCTGGATCAGGTCGAGCTCAGGATACTCCGTGTGGTGCGATTCAACGAAAGCAACGTCTTCCATCGTTGCCGCTTGCTTGATCAGGAGAGGCTGAAAACGGGGCAAGCTGGCCGCCTGCTTAAGTTGTTCGGTAAGCGCCGCCGGATCCAGATTCAAACCCCGCGCCATCCCGTCGATTCTCTCCTGCGAGAGGTTTTCCGGCCCGTCGCGCGAAAGAAGCACGCTGAAGGCTGGAAGGTTATCTACCAGAACTCTGCCGTTCCTGTCCAGAATCAGCCCCCGCGGAGCAATAATGGGAAGATCGCGAGTGCGGTTGCGTTCTGAGAGCTCGACGTATTTTCGATGATCTTTGACTTGCAGGCGCCAGTAACCGGCTAGCAGGACGAGCAGCGTGAGAGCAATGACGTACTGCAAGAAGGGGATTTTCCAGGCCGGGAAGCGCGGCTCTTCCGGGAATCGGACTTCCATGCTTGCATCCAACGCCCTAGGCTAGGGAGGCCAGGGGTTAGGGGAAATCGGCAACCCTCGCTTGCATCCTCAGCCGGAAATGGCAGAGCCGGGGCGGGTTCCTTTCGAAACTTCATCCAGCCAATAACCGTAACATATCCAACAGGTTAATGCAAGGTTTTGTCTGTGGAAATCTGATTGACACCCACCTCGCGCCCAAGTAGCATGGAGATACGCGGAAGTCTGTACCTTCTTCAGGTTTCGTTATGGCGGCTCGGGATCACACAACCGTCGAAGTGACGTG
>JASHTR010000062.1 GCA_030040455.1 Terriglobia bacterium
TGAAATCGTCCATCTGAAAATGGTCCTGGCCGAAAACCGGCTCGACGAGCCCCTCCAGGAGGCCGAGAAACCGGTACCGGCTCTCCAGCCGCCCATCGGGCTTTAGATCAAACCCCAACCACGCGATCACGCCCGTATCATTAGAGTTGGCTACGGCGCGCATCTGCCAGACGCCAGCAAGCTGCTGGGGCGTGGGAACAGACGAGCGTTGGTAAAGCGTTTGGTGGTCTGAAGCCGTCATGTCCTCGATGCTGTATACGCGCGTCATGGGAAACGTGAACATGCGCGCCCCATGCGGGAACTCGCCGAGGTAGACCCTGCCAATCAGAAGGTCGTGATTGATGACCTTGAAGATATCGTAGAAAGCCGACCAGGGCGCGCCCGTGTAACGAAGCAGAATGTATTTGCCTTTTTCGAGCGTCCCCGTGTGCTTTTCGAGCGTGATTTCTTCAAGCGTGTTGGCCACGTTGATATGCCCGTCAGAATCGCTCGTGACGCCCGTGATGCCGGCGGGCGTGCGGGTGAACTTCTTCTTGAAGCCCTCGGAGAAGGCAGTCGAGAGCCGGTTAAAAATATGGCCGCGAGGGAAAAAGCCTTTCCACGCCGTGTCATTGCGAATGATCCCTTTGGCGGCATCCACCGACCACTCACCGCCGTTCACCATTCCATCGATGCTCTGGGTCTCGACGCGGGTAAAGATGCGCTCCAGGTCCGCTTCGTCGTCGTTGGCGGCCTCAAGCGGATCGATGAAGTGCACGGTGACGCCGGCGGGCGGGGCAGGATAAGCCTCACCCTGCAGGTGATGAACCATTTTTTCCGCCATTCTCTCGGAAAGCGCTGAAATCGTGAGCAGCGGATTCACACCCAGCGCGGAAGGGATGACCGATCCGTCGGCCACGAACAGCCCTTCGTGAACGTCGCCCTGGTTCGTGAACACCCGCCCCCATTCATCGACCGCGCCTTGAAGATAATCCTCGCCCAAGGGAAGTCCGCCGAGCGGATGCGCCGTAATCATCTTGTGCATGTGGAGGAGATGCCACCAGGGAAGAGAAATAAAGTCTGCCTCCAGCGCTCGAGCATGGCGGCGAAGCTCCTCGTTCATCAGAGTGAAAATGGGTTGGCTTCCACCACCGTCCCACTCGATTTCGAGGCGCCCGTTAGGGTCGAGCAGGCCGGTATTGAGTTGCATGGTCCCCTTGGCGTGATCGTCCGCCATCACCAGGTAAAACATCGTGTGGTTCATGGCGTTGTCGGGCTGATAAGGCTCGAAGGGGTTGTCTTTGGCCAGGCGCGCTTTTTCCTCTGACTCGTGGCCCGCCACGGTAGGCTCGCCGCCGAGGGCACCCAAGGCGATCATGGCGGCGCTCACGTATGCGCTGGGAAAGGAAAGGTCCTCTACCGCCATTCGCCGCCCGATCGGCAGCTTCTCGTAACGGATCACCCCCACGATGCTTGGTCCGGTGGCAAAAGCCCGGCCGGGACTCTCGGGGTGATTGCCAAAGCCGAGGACGTTCGTCTGATACTCACCGTTAAAAGCAAAGCCAAAGAAGTCGCCGTTGCCACTGAAGCCCGTTCCGGCCCGAGGAGAAAGCGAGAGGCCGTGCAGCTCTGAACGCAGCAGAATTTCCGGGCTGCCGAGCGCGCCCGCTGCCAGGATCACGCAGCCGGCATCCAGGGTAAACGAGCGGGGAAGAAAATGCTCGAACCTCCTGCCGTGAATTCGCCATCCGTCGCCGGGGAGCTTCTCGACCCAGTCGACTTGCGTCTCCGTAAACATCTCGGTTCCGCAAGCGCGCGCCGCGGGCAGATAGTTCATGTAAAGCGTATTCTTGGCTCCTACATTGCAGCCTGTCAGGCAATCCCCGCAATCGATGCACGGTTTCTGCGGGACGCCGTGAGCATTGATGCCGTCGATATCGAAGTTGACGTTGAGATTCGCGCCCACCGCTTCATAGCCGATCTCGCGGGCGCGCCGCTCAAGCGCCTGGACCTTGAGCAGCTCCGTGGCACGCGGGTGCGGCCTCGAGGCCAGCATTTTCATGGCGGCATCGTAATAGGGCTGCAAAACGGGCCGGTTGATGCTTCGCGGCCAACTACTTTCCAGAAACACGTCATCGTCGGGAATGATGGCCACGTTTGCGTTCACGAGGGACGTTCCCCCCAGACCGCAGCCTTTCATCACCGCAATATCTTTGAAAATCGGGAAGTCGTAAAGGCCGGTGGGATTCAATACTGGACTTCGATAGTGCTCCGTCACTTTAGGCAGAGTATCCGGGAACTGGCCCACCGGCCATTCACGCCCGCGCTCCAGAATGCACACTGTCTTTTTCGGCAATGCCCCGGAGATTCGAGCTGCGGTGATTGCGCCGCCGTACCCGGAGCCTACAATGACGATGTCGTACTTTGGCTTGCGCTCATTCCAGTCCTTTGCCAGCATACGCGCCTCCTTGGTTTTCCTTGCGTCTCTGCACCTTGTCTTGAGCCTTTTCGTTTGTCGGTCAAATTCTTCGTCCCTTCGCCACCTTCAGGAGCACCTTGACGTGGAGGACAGGGAAGTACTCCGTGTTCTCTGTGTCAAGGCTCGATCGGCACAGAGCGTGTTGCCTTCTCCGCAGCCATGCCGCGCTGTATGCGATTGTCTCCTGGAGGAGCAGCGTGGTTTCGCCGCCGACTACCAAATCATAATCCCGCAACGGCAATCCGGCAAGAAGGTCCAGGAGAGCAATGCCTTGCTTTGTGCGCATTGCCAAGGGGGTTTACCCCGCTACCCCAAATGGCGGCATAAAGCCGCCTCGACAAGGCTACAAGTGAGCCGTTACCCCGGATACGTAACCTGCGCTCCCCGGACGCGCGCAAATGGGGTGAGCACGTGAGCCTGGCAACGCTTGTTGCTGAGTATATGCTCAACGCTCAACCCGCGCGCGACCAACGCATCAGCAATGAGAGAACGATGGCAGCGCCAAGGCACAGCCTCAGCACACATCAGGGTCGTGGGCCGGCGGGAGGCCACTTTAAGAAGGCTTTCGAGGCTCGTCATAAATTCGGGCTGCTGCATGTAGTCCGCGAAGCCGCGAAACGAGGCATTGCGCCAGCCCATGTTCGGCGAATCCTGCCGCGCGCGTCGCAATCCACCAAGCCCCGGGAAGTGCGCATAGCGAATGCCCGCTCGGCGCAAGGCTTCGGGCAGCGTCTCGCGATTGAACTGCGGGTTATGCCGCGATCGTGGAACCGTCCGCACGTCCGCCACTTGCGTTACGCCGTGAGACCTCAGCAATTCGAAAAAAGCTGAAAGGGTGCGAGTGGAGTGGCCAACCGTATAAACAACTGGCGATTCGGGTCTGAGTTGCTCGGGCGCGGTTTGCGTTAGAATGAAGACCATGCGAAAGTTCCTGATTCTGATTTTAAGCTTCGTAGGCTTGTTTGACTCGCTTTACCTCTGGTGGGCGTATACTTCGCCCTCGCACCCCCTGGCGTGCCTGGGAACCGGTTGTGATGTAGCACGCTCCAGCAGCTATTCGCACTTCGGGGGCTTGCCTTTGCCGCTTTACGGAGTGGCCCTGTATGGCGCGCTGGCGCTGCTCGCGGTCGGGGAGAGTTTGGGCGGGCGCATTCTTTATCCGATCATCCGGTACGCCACCTTGATTGTGGCCGCCGCGGGCTTTGTTGTCTCTCTCCTCCTTTCCGGCGTTGAAGCCTTCGTGCTCCATGCGTGGTGCGCCTGGTGCGTCCTCTCCGCCATCCTCGTTACGCTCATTCTCGCACTTTCTATTTTCGGGATTGCGCGACGCTCCGATCCTCCTGAAGGCGCGTTGGCTCTGGAGGCGGTGCGGGGCCAGTTTGCGCTCTTCATTCTCGCGCTGATCATCGGCATTCCTTCCTTCGTGCGCCTGGTTCGTTCCGGTGAGATGGCACCGCTGCGGCCCGTCTCCAGCGCGTTGCTCGAAGAACGGCTCATCCGCCCGGACAGCCATGCCACGGGCGATCTGGAATCTCCGGTCACGATAGTCGAGTTTGGGGACCTGGAGTGCCCGATGTGCGGTCTCGCGCAGAAGTCGGTTCATAAGATGCTCGATCAGTATGGGAGCCGGGTTCGGTTTGTCTTCCGCCACTTTCCTCTTACCGGCATTCATCCTCAAGCCGAAAAGGCGGCGGAGGCGAGCGAGTGCGCCGCCGCGCAGGGCAAATTCTGGCAGGCAGAAGATTTGTTCTATCAAAAGCAATCGGACCTGAGTGTCAATGCCCTGAAGAATTACGCGGCTGAACTCGGTCTGGATACGAATGAATTCGATCGGTGCCTTTCAAGCGGTATGATGGCCTCACGCGTGGAGCAGGATGTAGCGGATGGAAAAGCGCTTGGCGTGCGCTTTCCACCGACTTTTTTCGTAGGCCACGAAATGTTGGTTGGTGTGCCCGATGACCAGCAACTATTCGGATTGATCGACCAGCAACTGGAAGCGAATAACGCATCGCCAGGCTCCCCGAGCCATCCACCGGCAACGCAAAATCCGGAGGGCCAAAACACACCGGCGAAGAGCACCCAGCAGGAATCTGCGTCTCAGCCGGGGGCAGCGCTCGGCACCGGTGCCGGAGGCACGCTGGGCGGCGGCGACATCTTTGCCCAAATCCAGTCTCAATCGTCGTTGGCGTGCAGTCCCGATGAAGCCAAACTGCAGCAGGCAACACTCATCCGAACCCCTGAAGCCAAAAAACTCCTCGACAGCAATCCCAAAACACTTTTTGTCGACGTCCGCTCGTCAGAGGACTTTGCCTCGGGCCATATTCCGGGGGCTATTAACATCCCGGTGGAGGAAATCCAACAGAAGTGGGGCACGCTGCCCAGAAACCGGAAGATTGTGTTTTACGAGGGAGGAGAGCGAGGCGGCTCTCCGGATGATGTTTGTGCCTTTAGCCGAGCGGCTGCGCGGATCGTGCTGGCCCACGGGTTTGACCGCGCCAGCGTCACGGTGTATCAAGACGGGCTAAAAGGCTGGAAAGCTGCCGGGTTGCCGGTGGCGAAAGGCAGTGGTTAGTGGTTGGTTAGTGATGAGTAGTAGCTACAGCGAGCGCTTTTTCTCGTCGTCGGCTTTCATTTTGGAGAGGCAAATCCACGACGAATTGAGAGACAAATTCGTCATGGCTACCACTGGTCACTCGTCACTTTTCACTTGTCACTGCTTTTAGGACTCCACAACCTCGTTTGAAACAGCTCTCGGGCGGAGCGTGGCAGGCAACGCGTTCCAGAGCCGGCGCAAAGGGGTTTGCAGTAAGGACATCGTTCCCATGTATGCGTAGCCGACAAAGAAAAGCAGCAGGAATGGAACCGTAAGGTAGTTTTGAATGCTCATCGAGTAGGCGGTGGTAAACAGAAAATAGCCCGCCAGCCCAACTTCAACCCACGGAATCCAGCCGCTACGGGGCCTGTACTTCTTTTTTTCCCACGCTGCGTCCCGACCCTCCACGCGGTATTTCGGCGTGCGTACAAATTCGGACTGCATGTCCAGCAGCGCTTCGATCACCGCTTTGGCGTTCACGATGGAGAGGCCGATGCCCGCCGCCATGAGAAAGGGAATGTGCTTGATGCGGCTGATCCAGTGACGCGGATAAAGCTCTCGCTGCGCCACCATATAGAAGCTTCCCACCGAGCAAGTGGAAGCGATGAATAGCGGCAGGTCAAGGTAAAGCATCTGAAACCAGCCCTGATAGAATCGCACGATAACGGCGGGAAAGAGGATCATTGAGAACGCAACCATCAGGGGGTAAGAGATATTCGCCGTGAGGTGGAGCGTGGCCTCCGCCTTGATCACGAATGGCTGTTCGCTCTTCCAGATGACGGGAAGCAGCTTCCGCGCGGTCTGGATCAGCCCTTTCGCCCATCGAGCCTGCTGGGTCTTAAAGGCATTCATCTCCACCGGCAATTCGGAAGGGCACTCGATTCGCGGATCGTAAACGAATTTCCAGCCCTTCAGTTGCGCGCGGTAACTCAGGTCCGTATCTTCGGTGAGGGTATCGTGCTGCCACCCACCGGCATCCTCAATGGCGGAGCGACGCCACATCCCCGCCGTGCCGTTAAAATTAAAGAACCGCCCGGAGAGATTGCGCGCCCCGTGCTCGATGACGAAGTGGCCATCCAGCATGATGGATTCAATTTCCGTCAGGTTGGAATAATGGCGGTTCAGCCACGTCCAGCGGCCTTGCACCACCGCGACTTTCGGATCCGTGAAGTAAGGAAGCATTTCGCGGATCACGGAAGGCGACGGAACAAAATCCGCGTCAAAAATTGCAATGAACTCTCCACGGGTCTTCTCAAGACCCTCGGCGAGCGCGCCCGCTTTGTAACCATGACGGTTGGTGCGATGCAAGTAAGTGATGGGGAACCCTGCATCCTGGTATTCCCTCACCAGCCGCGAAGAGACCGCCGCCGTTTCATCGGTGGAATCGTCCAACAACTGGATTTCCAAAAGCTCTTTGGGATAATCAACGCGCGTGACCGCTTCCAGAAGCCGCTCTACGACGTAGCGTTCGTTATAAATAGGAAGCTGAATTGTGACCTTCGGCAAGTGGGGAAACATTTCGGGCCGCTGGCCCAGCTTGTGGCGATTCTTCAAATACAGATAGGTCAGGATATAGCGGTGGGTCCCATAAATGGAAAGCACAATCAAAAATGCGAAATAAGGAACCACGATCGAAAGGTCAAAGGCGTTCGGCTCATAGAGGCCTTCGAAAGGCGTCCTTCGGAAGAGGATGCCGACATAATGGGCAACGGGCCGCACCGGGTTGATCCACATTGTAAGTTCTGGAGAAATCATCTTCGTTTAAGCTGAATGACGCCCAACCGTGTCAAACCGAGCCCCCCTTCGCTCCATTTCGAGCAGTCCCTTCGCTACACTCAGGACAAGCTCCACGCAGAGGCTCACGGTAAACTCCGCGAGGAATCTGATTGGAGCGATCAGCTTTCAGCAGAAAAAGTTGAGGCGTGAGGGCCGTGCGCTGATGGCTGAGTGCCGAAAGCTGACCGCCCCTATGAGATTCCTCCCTTCGCAAGCTCGGGCCTGCCTTAGGCTGCCCTGCAGACACCGCCACCCTCACTCCTGCGGAAGCGGGGGCCATGCTCCCGCCGCCGGGCAAGGCAGTTCCCCCTCATGAGGACACCAAAGTTCCCTCGCACTTTTGACGCTTATGCAAGCCAGAGCTTTCATTATAACGGGTAAGCTACTGTTGTCAAACGCCTTGCTGGCGCTTGCAGCCGCCTTTAAGTTCTTTTAATCCGTGCGGCGCAGCACAGGAGGCTGGTCACCCGTATCCTGGCCTTGCGGGTTCGAGGGTGGCGGAGTTCCGGCAGTTTGAGGAGGCTGCTGCTGGCGCCTTTCGAGCGTGGGCGCATTCTGGTTGCGGTTGTTCCTGCGATGAACGGTGAGAAGGGTTTGGAGCCGCCCTTGGACGGTCTCAAACTCGGAAGTGTTCACCAGGTATTCAGGACGATTGGGAAGGATTGACTTGATTTCCTCTTCGCATTTAATGATGCGGTCTGGAGTGGGCGGGTGGTCCATAAATATACTCGCAACACTCCCTGGAGCGGAGCGTTCTTCATTAAGGACTTTTCCGAAGAAAGCAACATAAGCATTTGGGTCGTAACCTGTTTTATACATATACTGAAGACCCAGAAAATCCGCTCCCTCTTCCTGGTTCCGGCTGAACTTCAGGAAAGCGATGGGGAGCCCATTCATGGCGGCGTTGAGGCCATAGTAGGCGCCAATGGACATTGGGGTAAACATGAGCGGAATCATGGCAAATTGCAGGAGGGTCTGCTTGGTCATTTCAGAGGCCCAGGACCGCTCGGCAACGTGACCGATCTCATGGGCGAGCACGCCCGCCACCTGGGCTTCATTATTGGCGGCAAGGATCGTTCCACTGTTTAGGTATATGAAGCCGCCCGGAAGCGTGAAGGCGTTAATCGTCGGGTCATCGATAACTTTGACGCTGACGGGAACTTTAGCGTCGGAGTTGCGCGCAATGTTTTGGGCTAGCCGATTGACGTATTCGGCGACGACCGGGTCCTTAATGAGTTTGGCCTGCCGGTCAATCTGGTCGGCATATTTTTTACCGATGGCCATTTCCTTTTGCAGCGATATGATGCTCCAGTGGGCTACCTTGCGGTTGCCAATATCGTTGACGTCGTCCTTCTGATTATCTGCGGCCAGGGGCAGCGTGGCAATGACAAGCACCGCCACCAGAAAGTAAATGGCAGAACGCGATTTATTTATCATCGTAGCCCTCGCGTATTGTTCTCTGGCCTCATTATACACCCGTTATATACCCGGCGCGCCGTCAAGCCACGGTTACGCTTTGAGTCAAGGACAGTCCAGGCACCAACACCTCTTTCCCCGGCCTTCCGAGCCATCACCCGGGTCATCCATTCCCCTCTTTTTTCGAGCTCCGCCCCTGATTTAGAGTGGAAGCAGAGAAATGAGGTTGTCTTGGCTAAAAGAAAAGGACATCCGTCGTGACAGCTAACACGCTCGAATTCGCCGGGCATTTCATTACCTCGGCCATTTCGCATATGGGATATCTTGGGGTGCTCGTGCTGATGGCGATTGAGTCTGCCTGCATCCCCATTCCTTCCGAAGTCATCATGACGTTTTCGGGTTACTTGGTCTTTCTGGGGCGATTTAAGCTGGAGTGGGTGGCTCTTACGGGAGCGCTGGGCTGTAATGCAGGCTCCATCGTAGCCTATGGAGTAGGCGCCGCCGGCGGGCGGCCGCTGGTTGAAAAATACGGCCGCTACGTGTGGCTTTCCAGGCAAGACCTCGAGCTGGCAGACCGTTGGTTCGCGCGTTACGGTGACTGGGCAGTGTTTTTTGCCCGGCTGCTACCCGTCGTGCGCACATTTATCGCCTTGCCCGCCGGAATCGCCCGCATGAACTTCCTTCGCTTCAACGTTTATACGTTTCTGGGATCGCTGCCCTGGTGCTGGACCCTCGCGTGGGCGGGTTTAAAGCTGGGCACCAACTGGGATGCACTCTTCCCCTATTTCAAGCGTTTTGACAAGATTTTCGTCGCCGCCTGCATCGTCGTTCTCGCAGGACTTGTGTGGCATCGCTGGCGAGAAAGAATTTGAAAGGCAGTGGTTAGTGGTCAGAATTTGGACGTCAGGTTCTTCCGTAGACTATTTAGCATTTTTTGCAGCTCTGTGATCAAAACTGAAACCGCCTCGCAATTGGGCTGCCCGCAAAAGCCGAGAGATATTGAGAGGCGGATTTGTGTGTGTCCAATTCAGCAAGCGACCCTTCGGCGTGAGAAATGAATTGAACGAATTCGCCGGTGGTATTTCGCGCTTGGCCTCCTGCAAGGTTCGAGGGCACCGAAATTGCCGCTCGGCACATTTGAGAAACAATTCCAAGTTTTTCCTCCGCCGGAAACCGTTGGGTTAGTTGATACACTTTTTCAGCCAGCTCCATACCTTTACGCCAGATCAACAGGTCTTTGTAGTCCCGAATCGATTGCATTTCCGTGCGTGTGTCTGGCTAACCGCTAACCACTGGTCACTAACCACTAATCACTGCTTTTAGATCGACCTCACCGGCATCGTTACCACGTCATCCACGGCGGCCACTTCGCGCGTTACAAACGGCTCTCCATAACGCACTCCAATCATGAGTCCGAAATGCCGCGCAAGCGAGCTCACGCGCTCGCGAAGATCCGCGCGCGACGGAAAGAGATTCTGAATATCCTTTTGAGGTGAGAACTGAGAAGAGTAGCACAGCACCGCCTTGAGCTTCTTCTCGAACTGGCGGGTAACGTCCACCACGAACGTGGGGCGGAGGGAAGGCATGTACATCGAGGCATAGATGATTTTATAAGGGCGAAAGGGCTTTCCTGCCAGGGGAACGCGGGCAAGCCCAGCCAGAAAGCAGGCCTCATAGCCAATTTGCCCGGCCGTGTAGTGATCGGGATGGCGGCCCTCCCAATAAGGCAAAATGACGGTGCGTGGCCGCAAAGCGCGAATCCTGGCGGCAATCTTCAACTTATATTCCTGCGTGTGCTCCAGAGCCGCATCCGGCAGCCCGAGGTTTTCCCGGTAAACAATGCCCATCACCCGCGAAGCGCGCGACGATTCTCTTGCCCGCAGCGAAGCGCTGCCCCGCGTGCCCGACTCGCCCGCCGTCAAATCCAGCAGGCCCACCTTGTAACCCGCCTGCACCATCCTGATGATGGTTCCCCCGCAGGTCAGTTCAGTGTCGTCGGGATGCGCAGCAATTGAAAGGAGATCAAGTTGCATTCCTACCCCTTAAATGCTACAGCAGCTTCAGGAATTGTTTTTCGTCGAGGTGATAGCGGAAAGCCATCTTGCCGTTCACGAAGATGACCGGGATTTGATCCTTATACTTTCGAGCCGCAGCTTGATCCTCGAGAATGTTAACCTCGCTCCAATCAAACGGCCTCTGTTTTTGCAGCCGCCGCAACTGCGTCTTCACCTCATCGCAAAGGCAACAACCAGGCTTGGAATAGATAACGACTTGATTTTTGGCGGCCAAACCTGAATTCTATGCGAGCAGGAAAGAAGGGTCAAGAAAATGCCGAAGCCAAACCGTCCATTGCAAGGCCAAGTGGCGCTGGTTACCGGCGCCGCGCTGCGCATCGGACGTGCGATAGCACTGGCGCTGGCCGAAGCCGGCGCGCACGTGGTGGTGAACTACAACCGCTCGAAGAAGCCGGCGATGGAGACAACCCGGGAGATTCAATCGCTGGGAGTTGACTCCGTCGCATTGCGAGCGGACGTTTCGAAGCCTCGCGAGGTTGAAGCCATGTTCCGGGCAATCAAGCGGCGCTTCCGCCGCTGCGACATCCTGGTGAACAATGCCGGAATTTTTTATCCTGCCCGTTGGGACCGTCTCACCGAGCGCGACTGGGACCGCATCCTCGGCACAAACCTGAAAGGTCCTTTTTTTTGCGCGCAGGCTGCCGCGCGATTGATGATGAAGCAAGGCCGTGGACAGATCATCAATATTTCCTCCCTCGGCGGCATTCAGGCTTGGCCGCTCTATATGCATTACTGCTCTTCCAAGGCAGGGTTGATCATGCTAACCCGGTGCCTGGCCAAAGGGCTCGCGCCGCGCATTCGTGTGAACAGCATCGCTCCCGGCACCATCCTCTTCCCCGGCGAGGAGCGCGACCCTGCGATGAAGAAGCTCGTTCGCAACGCGCCCCTCGGCATCCCCGGCCACGCAAGCGACATTGCGGACGTGGTTCTGTTTCTCGCCACCCGCAACCGGTTCATCACCGGTCAGGTGTTTGTGGTAGACGGAGGAAAGTCTATAAGCAGTGGTTAGTGGTCAGTGGTCAGTGGCTTGTCATAGGGAGGCACGAACAGAGATGCAACCGATTAGGGATTACAAAGACCTTCTTGTTTGGCGCAAGAGTATGGAGTTGGCAGAAAAAGTGTATCAACTAACCCAGCGGTTCCCAACGGAGGAAAAATTTGGAATCATTTCTCAAATGCGTCGCGCTGCGGTTTCAGTGCCTTCGAACATCGCGGAAGGCCAAGCACGAAACACCACCGGTGAATTTATTCAATTCATCTCCCATGCCGAAGGGTCGCTTGCTGAATTGGACACGCAAATCCGGCTCTCTGTTTCTCTCGACTTTTGCAGGCAGCCCGATTACGTCGAGGCGTCAGATCTGATTACAGAACTACAAAATTAATGTTAAACAGCCTACGGAAGAATCTGACGGCCAAGCCCTAATCACTACAAGCTATTTCAAAACCTCGGATTTGGCTGTCTAAGTTGTTGATTCTAAACAACCAGAAATGGGTTTTGAAACGAGTTCTAACCACTAACCCCTCATCACTGCCTTTCCGGCGTTCCGGGAATATTAAGGCGTCGGGGCACGCGGCCTTCGACGGCATTTGAGAGCTCAATGTTGTTCCGCTTCAGGATCGTCCCGGTGGCTTGCTCAAACTGGATGAGGGCCTCTGCATAAGCTGCCTGAGCTTTCACCTGGCTGTTCTCCGAAGTCGCCAGATCGCGCTGGGCGTCGATTACCTCCTCAACCGTCGCCTCGCCCACTTTAAATTTCGTTTGTTCCATATCCAGCGTGTGGTGGGACAGGGCCGCAACCTTCACGGCGCCCGCGAGCTGGCTCTTTGCCTGATCCACGGCGCTCACGGCCTTGCTGACGTCCCACACCACCTGGTTCGCCGCTTGCTGCAGCTTCATCTGAAGCTGGCGCTGCTCGAGCAGCGCCCGGGCTGCATCGGCCTGGGCCGTGCGGTTGCGGATGGGAATGCTGAGCTCGAGGCCATAAGCGTAATTTGGAAACTTGCCGTGAAAGAGGTCTGTAAAAGCCGGATCCAGCGCGCCCCCTAGCCCCGAAGGGCCGTAGTAGGCATAGGCATTCAGTGCAGGCAGGAGCTCGTTCCGCACCGCCTGGATGGTAAT
>JASHTR010000063.1 GCA_030040455.1 Terriglobia bacterium
AATCGGAAGGGTATGCCATCCGGATATGTTGAGCCTGCACCTGGAGGTTATAACGCACAGGCAAGCCGAAAATGACGTAGCCCGCAAAGCGTATGGAGCTCTGCCCGCTCTCGCCTTCCAATGTCTGGATCGTGGCGCGATCTCCCTTCAGGGAGATGGTTCCTTGAAGTGCCGCCAGGGGGGGAAACAAACTGCCATACCGCACGCTCACGCTTTCAACACCAATCTGCCCGGAAAGCGAAGGATGGTCGAGCGAGCCGCTTGCGTGGAAATTGATGCTGAAGCTGCCCACCGCCTGAATCGAAGGGTCCATTAATTTAAGCACGGAGGCATTGCTTTTCCCTTCAGCATCCGCCGAAAACTCCAGCGGCGGCCCCAATTGCGCTGAAAGCTGTAGCTGCAAGTTGGTGGAGGGGCCTTCCATCTCGAACCGGCTGGCGCTGAGCGTCCGGTTCGCGTAATGAACTTTGACGGGCTGCACGTTGGCAAGCCGGAAGTCCGGTGTCGCAACGCTCAGCGTCCGTGCTTCTGCTTGCACGGTGAACCTCGAAGGGTTCTTGAGAGGCCCTGAGCCCTTAAAACTGCCGGTGGCAACCGGATGAGCTCCGAGGTGGCCATGACCCAGCCAGTTGATCCAGGGATCAAGATGAAAGTTGGCAAAGTCGCCCGAAATCTGGGAAGGCCAATCTCCCTGTGTGGCTGCAGATGCTTTGAATCCAAAGGTTCCGGCAGCCCCTTTGAGGTGGCCTTCTCCCTGGATCTTTCGATTCTGTAGCGCGAAATGAGCTTCGAGGTCTCCCAGATTGTCCCCCTCGAGTTCCACGTTGCGGAGGCTCAACGTTAATTCTAAAGCGGGCTGGCTGAGCGTTCCGCGGGCCTGGAGAAAGAAATCAGCGGTTCCTTGAAGCTGGCCCGCTGCCGGCTTGCTATCCTCGTCATGTCGCGGCGCCAGCGTTTTAAAATGTGCCAGGGAGAAATGAGCTCCGTGCAACTCCATGGAGAAGGACCGGTGCGGCAGGTCGAGCCGGGCCACCCCGGTAACTTTCCCTGTCCCTTTTTCAAGCAGAATATTTTGGAAGTCCCACGCAGAGTTGTGGATTTGAACCTGCACTGAGATTCGATTAACCGGCTCGAGCCCTATTGCGGCCCTCTCGATATCAGCCGATCCGGAGCCGGCCAGGTTGCCAGGCGTCCCTGCCAGTTCGAGGCGCCCGCTGGCAATACCTGTCACCGGGTAGTTAACCCCAAAGGCATCTTCGAGCCCGCGAAGAGGGGCGCCGCTGGTCCGGGCCGTAAGACTCAGTGCCGAGCGCGGTGTTACCTGCCAATCCGTCAATCCCGCGGAGTTGCTGAAATCCAGCGTGCTGGACCCGGCCTGGAGCCGCCCGGAATCAATCCGCAGGCCTTCCGGCGAAGCGCTGATGCTTGCCGTTAAGCCCGACCACGCCCATCCGTTGTAGCTAAAGGCTCCTAGGCTGAGCCGGCCATGAATTTCGGTGCGTGAAAGAGAGCCGGTGACCGTGCCTCGAAAGACGGCGGGCGACTTCAACTGAATGGGGAGGGGTTTTGCAAGGTCCGCAACGTATTCGAGAAGCAGGTTACTTTCGGTGAGGTCAGTGGTCGAGTATTGCACCTGAAGGCCGGGTTGCTGAGGTCCGAATTTTCCTTCCGCCGTTAGCATCGAGTGAGGAGTTTCAAGCTGGGCCTGATCGAGGCGTAGCACGAAGGAAGGCGACGCGCTTACCGCCCCGCGCGCAAACCCCTGGAGAGGCAGCGAGCCGGAAGAAATATCGCCGGGCGGCGCCAATTGCAGGTCAAAGTCCGATTTGAGGTCTTGGAAATTCCCTCTCCAGCTTGCTTCGAGCTCGCCGTCTGCCGATGCCACCAACGGAAGCAGGCGCTCAACTTCATTTCCGCCGTTGACCATTGCCATCGACTGCGCCAAGCCCAAGCCGCGCAGCCGCAGCCGAGCCGTGAATTCAGGAGCGCGTGCCCGCAACCGAGCGCCAGCCTCTCCCTCCAGTGTGCCGCCAAGAGCTGTGATGCGGAGGTGAGTGAAGTTGATGCGGTCGAGGGTAGCGCTGAAGTCAGAGCTCGCGTCGATTCGTCCTGCGGATGCGAGCGGGCCGGAACGGACCTCGACCCCGCGGGTCTGGACATTGCCTTGCGCGCTCAATTCTCCAGCTCGGTATGCGGCGTGGCATGAGAGGCGAAAGCGCCCTTCCCGGAAAAACCTCAGCTTTAAAGCGTCAGCCAATTCAGCAAGAACGCCCTGCCCCTGAAGCGTTGCTTGCCCTTCGATCTCTGCATTCCAGGCAAGATGCACATTGCCATTTCCGGAAGCGCCCGCCAACCTCCAGACGAGATCCTGCAAATCCAGCCCTCGCGCTGAAAGTTCCAGATGCGTAGCAACGGTTAGCGCAGGCAGCAGTCGGCCGCACACTGAAAATCGCAAGGGTGAGGAGGAAAAGCTGCCCCAGTAGCCTCGCTCCCCGCCGTAATACAGAAGCAAGGCGAAGTCCTTCGCAGCAAAATCAAGGGGGATTTTGTCGTTATTCCAGAATAAATTTGAACGAGCGATGCCCAGCATTCCAACCCGAAGGTTCATCAGCTCGTCGGTCGGTAGGGTGATATTCCCGGCACGCGAGCCGGGCAGGTTGGTTGAGCCATCAAGGTGAGTTCGCAGGTGAATCTCCAGTCCCGATCCATAAAGGCTGGAAACGAGCAGCCGCCACCTGAACAAGGACAATGGGTTCACTCTCAGGACGATCTTCTGTGCGTAAAACAAAGGAGGTTGGGAGGATGGCTCTCTTCCGTGCAAGATGAGGCCGCTGAGCCTCAGTTGAAGGGTAAAAGGCAGGACTTCCAGCCCGCCGACGCTCGCTCTTGTGCCCGTGAAGGCTTCAATATCCTGAACCACTAGACTCTGGAGCCGATCGTGAAACCAGCGCGTGCGCATGAGGGTTACCGCTCCGCCGTAGAGGCACAAAATTAGAGCCAACAGAGCGATAAGAATGCGAACCGGCCATGAAATTCTTTTATGCATTTCTGCTCTTAGGGTGAAAGCACCTGCACCTGCTCATCTTTTTTGAGTTCCGACAGCCAACCTTGCAGAAGCTGGTTGATCTTTTCTTGGATCAGGACCTCCCGTATCCTGCTTTGAACTTCACCAAGCGCTGGCGGAGCGCCCCGGGACCGGTTCTTGAAATCCGGGAGGAACGTCTTTTGATAGTAGCTTTCAATTTCCTGCTGCGTCACCGCAGCAGCGGGCCGAAGGTGTTTGTCAATCATGCTCAGAATACGCTGCTGTTCTTCGAGTCGTTTAAGGAGGTCCGCATGCCCGATGCCAAGCTCCTGAAGCGATGCTTGAAAATAAGCGGCTGTTTTGACCTTTTTCCTGAATTGGGTCATTTGTTCCGCCGCTCTTTGCTGGATCGATTTTGAATCAACCGGATAGGCGTCAAGCTGCGTCTCCAGTAATTTCTGATCGATCAGGCGGGACTCAACGTGGTCAAAAACGGCCGGGTCCGGCGGCCGAGAGGGCACGCGACC
>JASHTR010000064.1 GCA_030040455.1 Terriglobia bacterium
GGGCGGCACTTACGTTCAACGTTACGACATCGAATGTTACCGGCGCCCCACCATCGACCGTACCTGAGCCATCCACGATGCTCCTATTCGGCATTGGGCTGATCGCGCTATGGCCGTTTGCCCGGCGGCGATTCAGGTGCGCCTAGCCATCGGTTTCGCCCCGGCGTAGAAAGAGATAAGCGGGAGTACCCCTTGATTTAAGCAGGTTGCTCAAAAACTCTTTTGACTCGTCATGGTGAGGGGTAGCGCAGCGCGGTGTTCGCTTTTTAACACCGCGGCACTTCGCTTGTAGCGCAGGGCTCGCCCTTTAGCCCTGCGGCTTTTCCACTACGAACGCTGCGCTACCCGGCGTCTGCGGAATTCAGCCAGGCCCAGCACGCCCAGCCCGAGGAGCATCAGCGTTGCCTCGCCCGGCTCGGCCGCCGTGGCTGGGGGCATCTGGCCAGCGTCGATGGTTTGGCCAGCAACCGTGTCATAAGCGAATGATGAGATGAAGCCGGTTTCACCTTTCGCCGCGCTCGCGGTCACCTTGAGCTTTGCCCAACCGAAGCAGGTCCCGGTCCCGCTCTGGCACTTGAACTCAAAGCCGAGATAGCCGGTCTTGTTGGCCCAAGGCCCGCCGGTCCTGTGCGTGTCCACAAATGCACTTAGATGATTGCTTGCCAGGGCGGTGAAGCTCACGAAATGCTGGCCAGGGCCGATCGAAGCGCCCTCGGCAAGAGGCGAGCGCAAAAAACCATCGCCGGAGGGAGCATGAGCACCAATGTCGCCAGAGGCGAAACTGGGTAGGGCTGCGGTGATCAGTGTATCGGGAAAACTAAGCACGACTTTTCCGTTTATCTTGAGGTAATTTGAACGAGTGTTAACCCCAATCGAAATGGATGTCGTGTCGACAATGATGCCCGCTTGGGCTGGTTGCGCCAGCGCCAGCGCGCCCACGCCAGCGGCTGTGGCGGCCAGCGCATAAACCGCAATACGTTTGTTCAAACTCTCCGGCAAAGCCGAAGGTTCGGTTGTCTTCTTTCCTTTTTTCACATTTCCCTCCTGTTCGGGTGTTAAAACAGTTCTATGGAGTGCGGCAGCTTGCTGCCGCCTTAGTCCGCTATTCGTAATTACGATGGCGTATTTCCAGGTGAGGCCCGTTAGGGCCGTCATCGTCTAGCCCACGGCGAAAGCCGTGGGGAGAGATGGAGACCCTATCGAACCGAGCCCCGCCAGGGGCGGCATAGCCTCCAGAGAACAGCCTATGTCGCCCCGGTGGGGCTTCTTAACAGAAGGCCACTTGTACCCAGCGCTCTCGCGCTGGGCCAGTTTGTGACGGCCCTAACGGGCCTCACTAACAGCGCTAGCCGGTCACATCCGGCTGGTCCGATCCCTGCGGCTTTTCCACACCGTTCCACTACGAATGCTGCGCTACCCGGCGTCTGCGGAATTCAGCCAGGCCGAGCGCGCCCAGCCCGAGGAGCATCAGCGTTGCCTCGCCCGGCTCGGCCGCCGTGGCTGAGGACGTCTGGCCAGCGTCGATGGTTTGGCCAGCAACCGTGTCATAAGCGAACGATGAGATGAGGCCGGTTTCACCTTTCGTGCTCGCGGTCACCTTGAGGTTTGCCCAACCGAAGCAGGTCCCGGTCCCGCTCTGGCACTTGAACTCAAAGCCGAGATAGCCGGTCTTGTTGGCCCAAGGCCCGCCGACGCTTTTGTGCACGACCCCTTTTGTCGCGTTCATTGCTATTACGCTGGCGCTCACGAAATGCTGGCCAGGGCCGATCGAAGCGCCCTCGGCAAGAGGCGAGCGCAAAAGGCCATCGCCGGAGTTAATAGCTTGGGCAGTAAGGCGGCCGATGACAGTACCGGGTACGGACGTAAGTGTATTGACAAAAGTAAGCACGTGGTTGCCGTTTATCGTGAGGTAATTTGAACGAGTGTCAACCTTAATCGAAATGGGTGTCGTGTCGACAATGATGCTCGCCTGGGCTGGTTGTGCCAGCGCCAGCGCGCCCACGCCAGCGGCTGTGGCGGCCAGCGCATAAACCGCAATACGTTTGTTCAAACTCTCCGGCAAAGCCGAAGGCTCGATTGTCTTCTTTTCTCTTTTCACATTTCCCTCCCGTTCGGGTGTTAAGAAGTTTTGCAACGCCGATTTCGCCGTTCAGCCCTGCGGCTTTTCCACGCCGTTCCGCTACGAACGCTGCGCTACCCGGCGTCTGCGGAATTCAGCCAGGCCGAGCGCGCCCAGCCCGAGGAGCATCAGCGTTGCCTCGCCCGGCTCGGCCACCGTGGCTGAGGACGTCTGGCCCGCGTCGATGGCTTGGCCAGCAACCGTGTCATAAGCGAACGATGAGATGAAGCCGGTTTCACCTTTCGCCGTGCTCGCGGTCACCTTCAGCTTTGCCCAACCGAAGCAGGTCCCGGTCCCGCTCTGGCACTTGAACTCAAAGCCGAGATAGCCGGTCTTGTTGGCCCAAGGCCCGCCGGTCACGTGCAGGTTCAGAATTGTATTTAGATGATTGCTTGCCAGGGAGGCGGTGCCCACGAACTGCCGGCCAGGGCCGATCGAAGCACCCTCGGCAAGAGGCGAGCGCAAAAAACCATCGCTGCGTTTAGCTACAACAGCACCAATGTCGCCAGAGGCGAAACTGGGTGCGGTGTTCAGTGTATCGAAAAAAGTAAGCACGTGGTTGCCGTTTATCGTGAGGTAATTTGAAGAACGAGTGTTAACCCCAATCGAAATGGGTGTCGTGTCGACAATGATGCTCGCCTCGGCTGGTGGCGCCAGCGCCAACATGCCTACGCCAGCGGCTGTGGCGGCCAGCGCATAAACCGCAATACGTTTGTTCAAGCTCTCCGGCAAAGCCGAAGGTTCGGTTGTCTTCTTCTCTTTTTTCACATTTCCCTCCCATTCGGGTGTTGAAACAGTTCTCTGGAGTGCGGCAGCTTGCTGCCGCCTTAGTACCGCGAGCTTGCTCGCGGCGGACTGCGCTGCCAGCTCGCGGCCAGCAAGCTGGCCTTACGAAAGCGGTAGCGAAGGAAGAATCCCCCTATGGATTAGGAGAACTGCAGAGATTCTTCGCGGAGTTTGCCCTGAGCGAAATACGGGGATTCTTCCGCTTCGCGGAGCTTGCCCTGAGCTCCTTCGCGGAGTTTACCGTGAGCCTCTTCGCTTCGCTCAGAGCGATTCGAAGAGGAGCGAATCGGCTCAGAGCCTGCCCTGAGCAAAGCGAAGTGACCGTTCGAAAAGGAGCGAACGGGCCCGGAATGACACGGGCCCGAAAGCTTTTTCAGCAATCTGCTAAACCTCAGCCCGCTCGCGCCGTGCTGAGCTTGCTTCTTCTTGCATTTTTCCTGGGCGGATCGCCATGTTTGGTAGCGCAGGTTTCTGCCACGATTTCCGGCACGGTTACCGATGTATCCGGCGGCACTGTGGCCGGCGCTGCCG
>JASHTR010000065.1 GCA_030040455.1 Terriglobia bacterium
TCTCTTTTTCTTCAGGAGCAGGTGAATAGATTCCGAAATCGTCGAGCTCCCGCTCGCCCAGGAGGCAGGAAACCGGGATTTGATAATCTTTTCCGATACGCTCCACAATGGGACGTAATTTAGGGTGATACGGCATGATGTAGTGGGTGTCAAGGTAATCCACCCTCACGCCTTTCTTTTTCGCAAGGTCGATCTGAGCGCGGAATTCCTTTTCCACCTCAGCCATATCCGGGTTGTGCGACCAGAACTCATCCGGCGATCGATGCAGGAATCCATCTTCATCCACCAGCGTTCGAACCTCGGAGTAAGACAGAACCGGACGCCAGCGATATCCCCGCCACTCTCCGATGAACCCCATGTGCACCCCAAAGCAGAGCCCGGGGTTTTCGCGAGCCATCGCGGCCGCCTCCTCAAACCACGGCGCAATCACCAATATGGCGGCGGACCTGATCATCCCGTTCCTGAGGCAATCCAGAATGGCCAGATTTCCGGTATGGGTATAACCCATATCGTCGGCTCGGGTAATGAGAATAATTTCTTTGCTTCTATTTTCCATCATCGCCTCTCCCGGTCAAATCTCCGCGCGGACATCATTGCGCGGCAGGAATTCCTGTAGCACCGGTGTCCCATTGCAGATTTTACCCTGAGTTCCTTGGCTGCGCTCAGAACTGTTCGCAGCGGAGCGAACGGGCTCAGGGCAGCCTCTCACCCGTAGATTCGGCGGCAATAAGTGCATCACCGCCACTGGAGCATCCAGCAACCCTTTATCGCCCTCTAAGGGCGGCTTTCCGAAAAGCTTCAGCAATGCGGTTGATCGCCTCTCCGCCCAGCACGGGTGGAATTGCCAGCAAGCTGCTTCGGTCAATGAGATCATCGAGCACAGGGCACGCGCCTTTCCGGTATTGATACCCCTCCGCAAACCCGTTCAGCGGGTCGCTCCACGGCCGGCCCGCTTCGTTCACAGGGCGCTTATTCACCAGGCTGGCATTATTGTAATAAATATGAAGGCCCCATTCGGTCATCGGAATATTGTTAACTCCCCACTCCCCGGGCCGGATTCCATTCTCCCGCGTCCGCTCCACCACTCGCAGGCAAACTTCACGGTCTTTCCAAATCATAATCAGAAATGAACCCGCGTCTCCTGCCGGGTCTATAATCCGCCGAAAAGCAAGGTCTGGAATTCCACTGAGCTTTTGCCGGAGATTATACTTTTTGCGCCGCATTTCCGCTGTGATGGCGTCCAGCTTTGGAAGCTGCGCGGAAACCACCGCCGCCAGCAATTCTGCGTATCGGCTCCCTTGCCCCCAGAGTTGGCAATCGGGGTCGGAATGATCCAGTCGCCCGTCCCGCGTTCTGGGATAGCCCATATCGTGGCAGGCCCAGGCGCGGCGATATAAGCGCTCATCGTCACACACCACCATGCCGCCCTCGCCGGCCGTAATGTTCTTGTTGAGCTGAAAGCTGAAGACCGCGAGATCTCCAAAAGAGCCCACCGGCTTGCCCTGAAATTTCGCTCCATTGGCTTGCGCGCAGTCCTCGATAAGATAGACCCCGCGTCGGCGGCACGCTTCCGCCACCTGGTTAATGGCTCCCGGGGCGCCGCTCATGTGTACCAGAATCACGGCACGGGTGTGAGGGCCAATCTTTCTTTCCAAATCCTCAGTCGCCATGCAAAACGTATCGTCCACATCGACCAAATGAGGAATCGCTCCTGCGCGGACCACCGACGCGACGCAAGAAACCCACATATAGCCTGGCAAGAGCACCTCATCACCCGGCCCTACCCCCAGAGCGCCCAGAGCAATTGACAGCGCGGCGGTCCCGCTGTTCACGGCGAGCGCGTGCCTTCTTCCGAGCCTCTCGCAGTAGGCCGACTCCAGCCTATCGGCGTAATTCTGGAGGTCGTGTCCGTAAAAACGATACGGACTCCGAGCCTGGAGAACTTCCGAGACGGCGGCCAACTCTTCCTCTCCGAAATAGTACGATCCCGGCCATTCGTAGGGGATCAGCTCCTGCTTTTCACTCCCGGTATTTGCAGCACTCATCGATTCTCTTCTTTACACTAGCTGACGCTCAAAAGAATTACGGCTACAAAACCCAAAACCACTCCCGCTGCGCTCAAGCGGCTTATCCTCTCGTTGAAAAATGCCCATCCTGCGAGCGCGACAATCAAAATAGATCCCCCGATGGCGACCGGAAAGACAATGTTTCCCGGGACGCGCAAATCGAGCGCCATCGCCATGGTGATCTGCCCTGCGATGCTTAAAATCGCCATCAACGCTCCCAATCCCACTTCTTTCCTGCCCAGACGAAATCCCTTAAAGAGCATGGGCACAGCCAGGCTTGCCAGGCCCGCAGCGTACCACACCGTCAAATAGGGGAATTTGACGCCTGCCGGAAGCTGCCATCCAGCAAGCATTTTGAGCCCGAAGGAGCTCATCCCATTGGTGAGAAGTATGACGATCATCAACAGGAACCACATCGGTCAATCACCTTTTGTCTTTTGCCTGACGCTGCTCTACCTTTTGACCCCAGAACAACAAAAGAACGGATAAAAGGGCAAGGGCAAAGGCGAGCAGCTTAAGAGGCGTGAGCTTTTCATTGTACATCCATATGGAAACAACGGCCGGAACGCCTGCCGAGAGATTCATCATCA
>JASHTR010000066.1 GCA_030040455.1 Terriglobia bacterium
GGAGTTTCGCCCAAGATCGGAATTCCGACTGGGCGTTTTATTTTCAAGACCAATACCGCGTCACGCCCCGGCTCACTGCGGACCTCGGCCTCCGATGGGAGTTGCAGACCCCTTTTCATGAAAAGTCCGATGGCGGCAGGCTTTTCAATTTCAATTACCCGGGCGGTCAACTCTTGTATGTAAATAAGAGCTACACCCAGTTAGCGAATAACTCGGTTCTGTTTGGATGTTGCGCCAAGCCCTCGTTAATCAGTCCGGATTATAGGGACTGGGCGCCACGTATTGGCTTCGCCTTCAGGCCCTTGGCCAACAACGATCGTTTAGTTATCAGGGCGGGCTACGGGATTTTTTACGACGTCCAGGAGAATTATTACCTGCTGGGCACAACTTACAAGGATGTCCCTCTTCTGTCGCCGACCTTGCCCTCTCCAACTGGCCTTGAAAGCACGCCCCCGCTCGACATCCGCAACATGTATCCGGCACCCTATTCGATTGCCGATCGAAGCTTCCCGGCGCCCTATTGCCAGGCCCCATCGTCGTCGGCGATCAACTCAGCGGGCATTGTCACTCAAGTGCTTAACTATTGCGCGGCAAGCTCCTCCCAGATACCTGGCGCCAGAAATCCTTATTTGCAACAGTGGGGTATGAACGTTCAATATCAACTCACTCCGACGATGATGGCCGAGCTGGGGTATCAGGGTTCGCACGGACTGCGCGAGCCGATCCAGTGGATCTTCAACCAGGCGTCACCCCCCCCAGAAACCGGTAATCCGAACAATAGCGTACAGTTCGCGTCGCAGTGTCCCGCCGGCACATTGAATGTCTCGTGCTCTCCCATCCAGAGCCGGGTGCCCTACACGAACTTCGCGGATAGCATGTTTGCGAACGCCAACATCCTTATGTCGAAGTACGAAGGCCTAACCTTCAAACTCAACAAGCACTTTTCCGGGGGATTTCAGACGCTGGTCGCGTACACTTACAGCCACTCGATTGACCAATTTTCCGAAATTCAGGCCCAGAGCGGCACGATCTCCTCCATTGCCCCCGATGCGCATGACTTAAACTTGCTTTGGGGCTCATCGAGCTTCGATGAAAGGAACAGGCTCGTGTGGAGCACGCTCTACCAGTTGCCGTTTGGTGAGGGCAGAAGGTTTGTGCACCAAAAGGGACCGTTGAATGAGGTCGTGGGCGGCTGGCAAGTGAACGGAATTATGACCATTTCCAACGGCCCGCCCTTCGATATCGGCTGCGAATGCGGGGATCGCGCCCAGATCGGGAACATCTACAACGTCGAGCACATGAACCTGGTGGGCAATCCGCTCTCCGGATTCACGCAAAGTGACTACGAGTGGTTCAACCCTGCTGCCTTCGCTACACCGACGCTGGGAACGCAGGGGACCGCCGGCCGTGACATTTTGAGCGCCACCCATCAGACCGCGCTGGATTTCTCCCTTTTCAAGGATTTTCGGATTACCGAGCGGCTCTCCTCCCAGTTCCGGCTGGAGATCTTTAATCTGCCGTCCAGCGAAACCTACGCTCCGCTCTTTCCTGTCAACGCTGCGACGTCGACCTCATTTGGTATGATCATCAATAAAAGCCTGAATCAAAACCACGGATTGCTTTTCAATCCGCGTGTCATTCAACTCGCTTTGAAGCTGAACTTTTAGTGTCGTGTAACTTAAATATGCTACGTATTTTCGGCATCAGGTGTCATGCTGAGCGTCGCTGGAACTAAAGAGGGGGCCAAATGACAAACGAAACCACCACGTCTCGGCAGATCAAGGCGGCCGGCTCACCCCGCCAAGTAGCACTATATGTGTACTTGGCTACGGCGCTCATGGTTTTTACGGCTCCTGTGAGCCGGGGCGCTATTTCCAATCACATCCCAGATTGGCACGCGATGGGGTCTGAACCGTGCATCTGGGGTGATCCGCTTCGCGCGGCGGGCAATGCCCTCGATGTCAACGCAACCATCCAGGACCTGAGGGAAAATGGCTTCAATTGTTATGCCCTGGTCGTCGAAAACGCGCCGCCTAATTCATATCACGATCTCCAGCGCCTCCTTCCGGCAGCACAATCCGCGGGCATCTCGGTATGGGCCATCCTAATTCCTCCGAGCGAACAGGAGTTGGGCGGATCGCTTCCTTACCACGCAGATTACGTACAGTGGATGAGGACGC
Source organism: Terriglobia bacterium (assembly GCA_030040455.1). Lineage (GTDB taxonomy): Bacteria > Acidobacteriota > Terriglobia > UBA7540 > UBA7540 > RH2-MAG17b. Next base: position 2,181 of record JASHTR010000066.1, read on the forward strand.
TAGCCCACCTCGCACTCACGCATCCGGCGCTGCGCGGGGTCAATATTGATGACTACCTCAGCGGCATCAGCGCGAAGACGTTCACCCGGTCTTACACTTGCCGTCTATATCAGGCCAAGCAGGCGATCAACCCGAAGCTTCTTTTTACTCCGACAATTTATGAGCTGGACGCGGATGTTGCGAACCAATTGGCGGGTTGCGTGGATGGCGCGTGGCTATGGTGGACTAATTTGCAACACAACGACAGCATGAAAAGCCTCCTCGAAGACAGCCGCGTGGTTGTCGCGGGCCGGTTTCCAGTTTATTCAGGCGTCTATGCCCATGCAACCTCCTGGCACAAACAAGGCCCACCTGAACCGCGCGTCCTGAGAGGAGCCTTAGAGCTCGCTTGTCGATATTCAAATGGCGCGATCATCTGGAACCTCGCGCTGGGGCCGAAATCAAGTGAGAACCCGCTGCAGGAGGTGGCGCGCGCATTCACGCCAGCGGGTTCCGCTGATTTGGCGGGGAAATGCGGAATAGCCAGCCATTGAAACAAGAGGTTCCAGTGACCCGACGGGAGTCTATAGTTACGCTGGGTGCTCTTTGGGGAAGCGCCACGAAGGCTCGTTCGTAAATCTCTCTATCCACGCGCGGTGATTATTTGAATTGGTCGCATGAGGAGGAGAGTTACTGGTTCCTGAGCGCGCGCGACGGCCTGACGCGATTCCGCCGGCTCACATACACCCATACGAAGCAGTGCAGCCTTCGCGAGATTGCTCGCAGTGGAAGTGGCCTTCCGGTCTACGCCCTTCAACTTGGCAGCGGACCGAAGCATGTTGCCATCCTCTCAGGGATGCACGGCTGTGAGCCCAGCGGCCCGCGCGGTCTGCTGGCTTGGCTCGACGCGCTGCTGAATCACTCCAGGCCCTTCGGGATCTCCGTGGATCAGGAAAAGGTGCTGAAGGGATCGACCCTTTATGTAATCCCGCTTCTGAACCCTGGTGGGGCGGAGCGCTTCTCCTTGCATTTCCCGGATTGCTGGCACGGCACTTGGCTTAATGGCTGGACAGAGGCCAACGCGACAAAGTTTTTCGCCGAGGCGAACGAACCGGAGCACTTCTTTTACGGCACTTACGCCAAAAAACCTCCAATGCGCTTCACGCCAGATCAGATTGCACAATGGAAAGCCACCGGACACGCGCTTGGCTCCAGCCTCACTGATGCCGGCCTCGATATGTGGTTCGACTGGGACGATACGAACGGCGTGGAAACGAAAGGCACAAAAGCCTTACTCCAGGCCGTGCGGCCTTCTCTCGTGATGGATATCCACAACTTCATGTTTCCTACTGAGGTCTTCGCTCCCACAGTCTATTCCCAAGGGGAGTGGGCCGCAGAGGAGACCACGCTTGCCAGGAGCCTTCAGGAGAGCTGGCGTGCGCACCGGTTGCTTTTTAATCACCGGCCACCGCGGCCCTATCCTAAGCCCTCCGAGAAATATTACGAGGATTACTGGTTTTACCAACTCGGAGCACGTACCCTGATTGTAGAGGTGAATGGAGGGATGCTGGCTCCGGAGGGCGCGGAATATGAACCTCTCCCTGGACAAAGGCCGCTCACCCGCCGCGAATCGCTCGAAAGCGCATTCCTGGCCGCACACGCGCTTGTGACGCACGAACTGACATAGTGCTGGGCTTCACAGGCTGCGGAAAACCGGCCTGCCAATTTGGTGTATACTGACGCCTGCCCAAACCCCGCAAGGGGACTGTGATCTGAAATCTGCCGTTTGAAAGGGAGTTATCGTCGCCATGAACTCCGCCCGGTTGCCCTTTCTGCTGTTTCTCGTCTTCCTCGCCACTTCGTCTCTTCTCAGCCTGGCCCAGGCGCCCCCATCCCCGCCCAAACTCGTTTCTCCAGACGTCCACGCTGATAAGAGCGTCATTTTCCGATTCCGCGACCCCAACGCCAAGGAAGTCGAGCTCGCGCGCGATGGCGTGGTGCAACCGATCGCAATGCAGAAAGACGCCCAAGGCGTCTGGAGCGTGACGATCGGTCCGCTCGCCCCGGACTTCTACGGTTACTCGTTCATAGCGGATGGGGTTCACCTCGTTGACCCATCAAATCCCGCGATCAAGCCCAACCTGCTCGCTATTGAGAACGTGGTTCACGTGCCCGGGCCTCTGTCTTTGCCGTGGGAAATGAATAGCGTGCCGCACGGCGCCATCCATCACTATTTTTATCACTCGGAGGTGGTGGGCGACGACCGCGACTTTTATGTTTATACTCCGCCCGGCTACGATCCGCAGGCGACGCAGCTCTATCCTGTCCTCTATCTCCTCCACGGTTACAGCGCTGGGGCTGACGCCTGGGCGGCAGTTGGCCGGGCGAATGTGATTCTCGATAATTTGATTGCGGAGGGGAAAGCCAGGCCAATGATCGTCGTGATGCCCCTGGGTTATGGGGCGCCGGAGATTCTCTCGCGAAACGGTCCAGGCTTCCGCGACCACAGCCTGGTTGAAAGGAACATGGACAAATTCCGCGACGCCCTCTTCACCGAGGTTATGCCACGGGTGGAAAAGGACTATCGGGTGCTGA
>JASHTR010000067.1 GCA_030040455.1 Terriglobia bacterium
AAAGGAGTGCGCGGTTACACGCGGCGGTCGAAGAATCGTTCGGAACCCGGTTAAATATCCTGCAAAATTGAAAAATGCCGGCACTTGTGGCATAAACAACAGGGCGCAGCGCCTTGCTGCTTTTACAAGGCCCTCCGGCGAATCCGGACTAAAGGAGAACAAACGATGGAACCTATCGACCGGCGGGGCTTCATGAAGTCGATGGCAGGGACGGCGGCACTCACGGGAAGCGAGCTCGCAGCGGCATCCGAGCAGCCATCCGGTCGCCCGGTCTTTCTTGCCACTTGGCCATTTGGCAAGTCAGCGAATGAGCGCGCGGCGGAAGTCTACCACAGGGGTGGAAGCTTGATGGACGCCGTTGAAAAAGGGATCAACGTGGTGGAAGATGACCCGGCGGTCATGAGCGTGGGTTATGGCGGGCTCCCCAACGCCGAAGGCGTGGTGGAACTTGATGCTGCCATCATGGATGGGACGCGACACCGGGCAGGCTCCGTCTGCAACCTGCACATGATCAAAAACCCCATTTCCGTGGCGCGACAGGTGATTGAGAAAACCAGGCACACCACAATGGCCGGAGACGGGGCATTCCAATTTGCGATGAAACTCGGCTTCCAGCCGCAGCAATTGCTAACGCCGGCGAGTTTGAAGAGGTGGCTCGAATGGAAGACGAATCCAAATCGCCAGACCTTCTGGCTGAACCCCACCGAAAATCACGACACCATTGGCTTGGTAGCGACCGACGGCGAGGGCCACATGGCGGCCGGCTGTTCCACGTCAGGTCTCGCCTGGAAAATCCCGGGGCGCGTGGCGGATTCCTCGCTGGTGGGTTGCGGCGTTTACGCAGACGATCGCGCCGGAGGAGCGTCCGCCACGGGTGACGGCGACATTATGACGAACTATTGCACCAGCGTTACCATCGTGCAGCTTATGGCGAGCGGCGCTTCGCCGCAGGAAGCCTGTGAGGAGATCCTTCGCCACATGGTCAGGACGGACCCTAGCAACCGCTCGGCGCAAGCGGCCGTCATTGCCATGAGCAATCGCGGTGAAACTGGAGCCGTATGCATGAACCCGCAATTTCGCTTGCGGTATGCCCTATGGAAGGATGGCGCAAGCCAGCTTCTGGATGGAAAAGTGCTCTACGATTGAGGCTTTATCAGCATTGAAAAACGCGCTTCTGCATTGCACGGTCGTGAATTCTCAATCTTTTAGCAAGCTTATCGACTTCTGCTTCATTCAGACTTTTTCAAGCTTCTCGATCACCACGAGGGCTACAGTGACAATGGTTGCTACAACCTGCAAAGCGCGTTTAATGTTCTTTAGGGTAAACATAACGCTAACTCCCGAGCTTCAACCGGATGGGTTCCGGCACGTTCCCATTATAACTCTCCAGGAGGAGGATTTTCACTTCCATTTCGCCGTCTGCGATATTCATAAGGCCGCAACATCGCGGGAGGGCAAATCGCTTCCTGCCAGCGCTTCCCGGATTCACAAACAGCCGGCCACCCAGGCGGAGAAGGCAAGGCTTGTGGCTGTGCCCGAAAAGCACGACGCGCGTGGAGGGCCGGAAGCTTTCCAGGAACCGCTCGCACGCGCGCAGCGCTGTCTTTCCGAGAGGCGACGCGCCAGCCCAGGATTCTAATTGAGACTGCGGCGCGGGAAGGATGTGGCGGATTTCCACCTGTACGCCTTCAACCTGGAGAGTCAGGGAAAGCGGGAGATGCAGGCTTGAAGGATCCACGTTTCCTCTCACCGCCTTCGCAGGGGCGAGAGAAGCGAGACGATCTAACACCGCCTGCGAGCCCACGTCACCCGCATGGAGGATCCTTTCCGCCCCTGCCAGGAACTCGAAGAGGCGCGGGTCGAGAGTGCCGTGCGTGTCCGAGACCAGCCCCACTTTCATCGCGAGCCCGGAGCTCCAGGGATTTTGGCGGCAGCGTTTAAGATTTCCTCCTGCAGAAACCTCCGGCTGATTTCGCAGGCTGGGTTCGTAATGCGGCAGGCGACGACGCTTGGGTTCACTTCGGAGCAGGGTTTGCGAACCCAGGGAAGTTCGCAGGCTTGACTTGAACGTCCGGTTTAACCACGAGAATTTTCAGCAGCAAAGGTGCGCTGGTGGGCGGAAAACAGGCGCGGTCATTGCAAGCCTGGTATTGAAGCTTGCCGCGGAGCGCGTACTCGCCAGGATCAATTCCAGCCTTGACCTTCAATGAAATCTGCATCCGAACGGTGCCTTCATAAACGGAAAGACCTGTGCTTGAAAATGGAAACGGCTCCATTTTCCCGCGCGGATAAACGATCCTCCCCACATCAAAATTCTCTTCCGGGGTAAAGTGCATCTCGGTTGGAATCAGGTAGTTCAGGCTGGGGTGATGGTCGTAGATGTGAAATCCTGGCGCAATTTGCGTGATGGCTACGGCGCGCGCTGTGGTCCCCGCGTGAACGGCGTCCGTGACGAGCGCCATCCTGACCTTGACCACGCTTTTTGTCCCCTGAGAAAAGCTGGCGGAAGGGCCGGCCAGGATGAACGCGAGCGCAAGGATGGATGCCAGCATTGGGTATCCGAAACGCGTGACTTCTATCGGCACATGCCCGTCATGCTGAGCGGAGCGAAGCATCCCCGTATCTCCTCTTTGGAAAAAATGCAGAGACCCTTGGCGGAGTTTGACCTGGGCACCCTTGCTACGCTCAGACCCTGCCCGGAGCGAAGCGACCGTGCACCCCATTCGTTTGGCGAGCCTCGCACCCATAGGCTGAAAAACCTTGGCATGACACGCTCCGGGGCTTTTCAGCAACCCGTTAGATCTTGGGGCTCGACTTCTCAAATTTTGCCAATTCGGCTTTGGCGCGATCACGGCTGATTTCACAGCTCGGATCGTTAACGCGGCACTGTAGCACGTTGTAATTGCACCCACAATCGCAATTCTGCTCGGCCAACGCACTCTTATACGCCGCAAGCTGCGTTTTGTTCACCTTGGTCAGATCGATC
>JASHTR010000068.1 GCA_030040455.1 Terriglobia bacterium
CGGGGCCACCAAAGATTTTTTGCAGCAACCCGCTGGTCGACGTTGGCGAATAGGCGATGCCAATCCGCGGGCCGAAATTGGGATAGTGGGTGGGGGCCAGAGTGGAAGGAACGCCGGGATCACCTGGCACAAGCCAGCCTTTGGGCGCGCCCGGGAACACCTGCGATTGTTCACCAGGAATGATGGTTTCCGTTTTATTTTGAGTGTCATACCAGGGCTGGCTGAATTCCCAACGCAAGCCGTAATTCAGCGTGAGGCTGGGCCGGGCGCGCCAGCTATCCTGCGCAAATAGGCCCATGTATTTGCTGCGCGAATCGAGAAACTGCTGGCTGGACTGAATTAAAGAAGCCGGCGCTCCAATCAGGAAGTCGGCAAAGTCGTACCCGGTCTCACTGCCGTCGAAGGAGAAGACGCCGTTTTCGGCGTAGGTATTGCGCTCGTTAATCTGATCGTAGTGGAATTCGCCGCCCAACATGATGCTATGCGTGCCGATGACCTTGGTGAAATTATCCAGCCATTGAAAGGTATTGTCGAATTGTCCCGTGGTCCCGTCAGGCAGCCCGAAGTTGTAATTATTGAACTCCATCAAAGGGACGCCCTGGTAGCGCGGCACGACAGAACCGATGCCTCCTGGCGTGGTGAACGGGGTGACGAAGCCGAGCGAGCTGAGTGAGGGTCCAAGTCCGCCGACCGGCTCGGCAAAGATGTTGGCATCCCGCATATAGCTGAAGTGGAATTGATTGACGGCACTGGGACCAAGAATTTTTGTGTCGGCAAGGTCCAGCAACTGCGCGCGTCCCGGCGTGACGGCAGTGAAGCCGGGGAATTCCGGCGCGTTGTGATACGGAGTCGTATAGAGGGAGTTGTCGATAAAATAGTACGCTGAAAGCATGCCGAAACGGGTGTTCACATCCACACGCCCCGCTCCCTTGTCATCTGATTCCTTCTGGTCGTAGGCGGCGGTGGAATAGAAATTACCCGGAACGTTGGGCAGAGGAATGTATTTCATTAGAGGAACTACGGGAGAAGCCCAAATCGATTGCGGAATTTGCGCGCCGGGAAAGACACATTGCGAGGGACTCAAGCATCCGGGTGTGTAGTAAGACTCGCCTGCGGAAACAGGGTAGCCAAGGTTCTGAGACAACTGGTTTGCAAAATACGTCCCCTGCACCGTTCCGGTCAGGGCGCTCTCCTCGTCCGAGAGATTTCCCTGCCGGTCTTCAGCCGAAGGCACCGAAATCAGCCCCGTGTCAACGCCCTGCTCCGTCCGGGTTCCTTGATAGTCCACGAAAAAGAACGCCTTGTTGCGCTTGATGGGGCCGCCCAAAGTTCCTCCAAACTGGTTCTGAATAAACGCGCCAATTGTGGGAGAATAAAAGTTGCGCGAATCGAAGCTGGTGTTGCGCAAAAAGTCGAAGGCATCTCCGTGAAACTGGTTGGTGCCCGACTTGGTCACAAGGTTGACCTGGCCGCCGTTGTAATTGCCGTACTCAGCGCTAAAATTACTGGTCAGAATGCGGAATTGAGCGATCGAGTCCAGATTCGGGATGATGGCCGCGCCGTTATTTCTTCCTTCATTGACGTTTGCTCCGTTGACCATAAAACCGTTCGCCGCTTCTCTTTGGCCGTTCACCGACTGATTTCCAGCATTCTGAGTTCCATCGACCGGGCGATCGCCATAGTCTCCAGACGCGTCTGCATCATTCTCAGGGACAACGCCCGGTTGAAGCGACAGAAGGTCGGTATAGGCGCGTCCGTTCAGAGGGACTGCCTCGATGTTGGTGCCGGTGATCACTTCACCCATTGAGGTGCTTCGCGTCTCCACATGGAGGCGGGTACTCGAGACGCTCACGGTTTGCGTTGGTTGGCCCAAAGCAAGGCTCACATCCACCCGTAGCGCGGAATTGGCATTCAGGATTAGTCCCGTTTCCCGGAAATCCCGGAACCCGCTCACGTGAACCATGATCGTGTAGTTGCCGATCGGAAGAGCGGGGAAATTGTACAGCCCGGCGGAATCGGTGCGGATGACGATTTGGACACCCGTTTGAGTGTTGAGCGCGGTAACTTGCGCCTGGGGAACTACGGCCCCGGTGGGATCTCTCACTACGCCTGAAATGCTTCCACTAATACTGGCCCAGGCCGCCACCGCGCCCAGCAGCAGGACGAACCCAAGCGACTTAACTGCATTTGAAACCATCACCCACCTCCATGACGGCCCCAGCCTCACATTCACCAATCCAGGGGCGATCTTGTCAATATCCTTAGTTGATACTACTCGATTTCAATTAAAAGTCAACTTTATTTCCGCTTAGTGGCTGTAGTTTTCACTCATTAAGAATGCGGGGGGCGGTGAGCCCGAGATTTAGAAAAAGCAGAGCTTCCGAAAGCGGAAAGGCCTGTGCCCCCCGGCTTCTATTCCCGAAGTGGAAAAGACAAACTAGAAACTAGAAATCAGAAACCAGTTTTTTCTGGTTTGTTTTGTGACGATTTTGGAGGTATAAAAGTGTCTCTGTCAAGAGATGCCTGAATGTGTCGCCTTCGGCGCGGGAGGTGGCGGAAACTGAGGAGGATATCATGAATCCAATAAAATCATCGAATCGGCGCAACTTTCTCGCCGGCCTGGCAAGTCTCGGAGCCGCGACGTTCGCCGGGTGGCCTGCCAAGGCGCTGGCAATGGGTCGGAAGGCGGACGGCACGCTTGCCGCGTCCGCTTCCACAAACATTTACGACGAGCTGGGCCTGAACACCATCATTAACGGATGGGGAACCATCACCCTGATCGGCGGGTCCCTCATTCCACCCGAAGCCGTGGCAGCCATGGACGCAGCGTCCAAGCATTACGTCAACATTCCCGACCTGCTGGAGGCGACCGGAGACCGGATCGCCAAGATGCTGAAAGACTTGCCCCCGGATCACACCACCACCGTCACCTCCGGAGCGGCGGGAGCCATCATGTGCGGCGTCGCGGGCACGCTGACGGGAGAAGACCGCGAACTCATTTCCCGCCTGCCGGACCTCACCGGCATGAAAAGCGAAGTCATCATCCAAAGAGTTCATCATGAGAATTACGGATACAACCAGCAGATTCTCGCCAGCGGCGTCAAAATGATCGATGTAGAATATCCCGATGACGTTCACCGCGCCGTCAGCGACCGGACGGCATTGTTCTATTTCGTGAATTACCTGGACCCTCGCGGGCGCATCAAGGTGGAAGCCTGGGCCCAGCTCGCCAGGCAGCACAATATCCCTTGCTTTAACGATTGCGCCGCCGATACGCCACCCGTCTCCCACCTCACGGACTACAACAAGATGGGATACGACCTGGTTGCATTCAGCGGGGGGAAGGCGCTACGGGGTCCACAATGCGCCGGCCTTCTGGTCGGGAGGAAGGACTTGGTGCGCGCCGCACGCTTGAACGCCGCGCCCTTTGATCCGACTCTGGGACGAGGCATGAAAGTGGGCAAGGAAGAAATTGTGGGCATGTGGAAAGCGATGGAAGTTTATCTCAATAACAACCATGACGACCTGACCCAGGAATGGTGGGAGAAGCTGGAATACGTCTCGAAAGCGCTCCGGAAAGTGCAGGGTGTTTCCACCGCGTTTTTCATTCCGGAAATTGCCAACCACGTCCCGACCATGCGGATTGAGTGGGACCCGCGAACGTTTTCGCTAACCAGCCACCAGGCTCTTGATTTTCTCAGGAGCGGCAAGCCCGCCGTGCTGCTTGAGGGCGGCTCGGACGGCGTCTCGCTCTCGATGGCTTCATTCCTGCTTCAGCCCGGAGAAGAGCGCATCATCGCCGCCCGACTCAAGCAGATGTTCCAGACGCATAGCGCATGAAGCGTCCGGAGTCTGCTGCCGCGCTACCGAGTCCGGGCGGGGACCATCTGCACATGAGGGCGCCGGACGGCGATGGCGGAGATTTCGATCTTCGCGCCGTTCACCAGCGCCGCCACCTGGACTGTGGTCCGCGTGGGCTTCGGATTGGGAAAGAAAGTTGTATAGACTTTGTTCATTGCGGCAAAATCATGAATGTCGGCGAGGTAGACGTTCACGGCAACCACGTCTCCCATGTGAAAGCCGGCGTTTTGAACCACCTTCTGGATGGTTTCCAGGGCGGCTTTGGTCTGCGGGCCGATTCCTCCCGGCACAAGCTTGCCATCGGGTCCTGCGCCCTGTTCTCCGGCAACGTAGAGGGTGTTGCCCACAACAATGCCGTCGCTGAAAGGAAGGCCTTGCGAGCTGGGGGTGAGGTTCAACGCGCGTTTATACTGAGCCTCCGAACGCGCCGGACTCATGAGCGCCAGGAAGACTCCAATTGCCGCGCATATTGACATCAGTCTGAAGATTTTCATTTTTTCTCCTTCAATTTTGAATTGCCACAAAGCTTGCCGAAACCAGCACACATATATACAACCGGGAGGAGCTAATGTACAAATCATTTTCGAAGCTGAGAAGACGCACTGTAGCGACGATGTCCCCATCGCCGA
>JASHTR010000069.1 GCA_030040455.1 Terriglobia bacterium
CTCGAACCTAATGCGATCGGGAAACTTCGCCAACTGAGCCAGCCACGGGCAGCTTAGTGCGAGCGCCGGATGATGGGCGACGAAATCCACGATGACGGATGTGTCCTGTGAATGCAATTCGAAGCAGCGACGGTAAACCTCTCGGATGCGTTCGGCCAGCACCTCACGGGGCATCTGCATCCGCCGTTCTCCGCACACGCGTAGTAAAAACTCCATATAGCAACCCGCACCCAGTTCAGCTACGCGCTTCTCTTCCAAAGGATCGGTGATCGGCGGCGTGCTAAGGCTAAGCACCGGGGCATACGCAAGCATGGCCGACACCGCTCTCGCTTGCTCGTTGAGTGGCTCGCCGTCTTTACGCCACTCTGCTCTCGCTACTGGAAGAGACGACTCCTGTTCTAACCTCTCCGCCTCTTCCGGGCTAGTTCTCCGTGGACGCGCCATGTCCACCTCCCACGTGGTTCCCGTTGGCATTGCGCGGCAGGCGGGCCGGGATGCGCCCGCCGTTCGGGGATCAGCCTAGCCGCACTTCCAAGATAGCACTTGACAAACATGCATTGCAAGTTTTATATTCTGGGCATGGGAAGCAAGGAAATGAAGATCACGCCTGCAATCAAGAATTACGTCCGTCAGGTTGCCAGTATGGGCGGCAAGGCACGCGCCCAAAAGTACGACAGGGCCACGCTGAGCAAGTGGGCCAAGCGGGGCGGCAGGCCGCGCAAGCCGTCAGACCAGCTTAGCCAGCAAGGGAAATGGGCGCGGTTGCGCCGCGAAAGAAAACGAAGGCAGGGAAGGAAATAACATGGCACTGGAACGACGCGGTAAGGCTGGAATTTGGTGGTACTCATTCAAGTTCGCGGGCAGGCGAATTCACGAATCAAGCAAGAGCACGTCCAAGACTGTCGCGCGTGACGCGGAAAAACAGCGCCGCCGTCAGCTCGAAGAATCCTGGAATCAAATCACCCGGCGGACTCTGCCGCCCACCTTCGAGCGCGCCAGCGGCGATTGGCTTGATATCAAGCGCCCGCACCTCGCGCCGCGAAGCGTAGAGATTGAGAAGGCCAACCTTGCTCACGTACTTCCGGTGTTCGGCGGATTGCTGGTTACCGACATTACCGCCGCGAGCATAGCGAAGTACCAGCAAGCCAGGCTCGCCGAAGGTGCATCACCTAAGACAGTCAACCTGGAAATTGGCACGGTCCGCGCTATCCTTCGCCGTCATAAGCTGTGGGTCAACCTGCAAGTGGACGTGAAGATGCTCCCAACCCGCGATGATATCGGGCAGGCACTAAGCCACGATGAGGAATCACGGCTCTTGGAAGAATGCAATAAGAGCCGGTCAAGGTCACTCTATCCCGCTGTCACCTTGGCCTTGTCTACCACAATGCGCTATTCCGAGATTCGCTTACTCAAATGGAAGCAGGTTGATTTCTTCGGCAAGCTGGTGTGGGTTGGCAAGTCCAAGACGGAGTACGGCGAAGGCAGGCCGATTCCGATGAATGATCGAGCCTTCCAGGTGATGACAATGTGGGCGGAGACTTTCCCGAACCGCCAGCCTCAGCATTATGTGTTTCCCACTGAGAAGTACGGGGGCGCCGGAAATAGGTTCATGCCCTGCGCCTACGCCACTGACCCAAGCAAGCCGATTGGCGATTGGAAAGAAGCATGGGAAGCCGCCCGCGAGCGTGCCGGGCTATCCTGCAGGTTTCACGATCTGCGGCACACAGCTTGTACCTGGATGCTCGAATCCGGCACACCGCTTTCGGTTGTGGCTACAATCATGGGCTGGAGTCCGAGTACCACGGTGAGGATGTCGCGGCGATACGGTCACATTGGGCAGGCGGCCCAGGTGGAAGCGGTCCGGGCGCTCAACGGTCAGGCTTGTGGAAAAGCGCCCGATTTTAGGGATGAGGTACACCAAAAAGCACACCAAATTTCAGGCGGGAAAAACGCCGTCGATATAACTAATTGAAAAAATTGGCTCCTCGGGCAGGACTCGAACCTGCAACCCTTCGGTTAACAGCCGAATGCTCTACCATTGAGCTACCGAGGAGTGTGGAAGCGCGGAATGCAATCTTGAGACTGCACGGGCATTTTTATAGCATGGTCGCAAACTGGGGTCAACCTTAATGGTAGACGGAAACCATGCCCTCTGTATTCACAGAGCCTGAACCCGTTCCATTCAGGATTTTTGGAAAGATCCTGGAGCGCAGGTGGAATGTCTAAGAAGCCGGGGTGTTCTTCTGTTCAGGAGTGTTGGGCTTGTCGGCACTCTGGCCCCCTTTCAGGGCGTCTTTAAATTCACGAATGCCTTTGCCGAATCCCTTGCCGAGCTCCGGTAACTTGCCGGGACCGAAAATAATCAGCACGATAAGCAAGATAAACAGGAGATGGGTAGGTTGAAACAGGCCGTCCATCAGTGTTGTTCCTCCTCGCCAGAGAACTCAAACCTCAAGGCGGGTTGATTGTACTACAAGAAGCAAATGAGACGCAAGCTAAGCTTTTTTCTGCTCAGCGGGTTTATCGCTTTCTCCTCCCAGCCCGCCTCGGATCGCATCTTTAAACTCGCGAATTCCCTTGCCTAATCCTTTTCCTAACTCAGGTAATTTGCCAGGTCCAAAGATGATGAGAACGATCACCAGGATGAAAATCAGATGGGTTGGCTCAAAAAGGCCGTCCATAATAACCTCCCGGCCGGCAGCTTCATACTTCCGGTCACCACTACCCATGTATTATAGCGCAAGGCCAGTTAAAACCCAATCGGTAATTCAAAACAAAGCAGAAGGCAGAAAGTAAAAATCAGAAACTAGAAACTAGAAATCAGAAGCTAAAGAGCAAAAAGCAGAAAGACCACCCAGTAATTCAAAACAAGGCAGAAGTCAGAAACGAGAAATCAGAAACCAGAAGGCAAAAAGCAAAAATCAAAAGGCTACCCAGTCATTCAATGCTTTCATTGCCTCCTCTTTCGCTCTCGAAGATAAAGCGAGGGATAGCTTTCGGTGATGTAAGCCTCCGAGTCGTAGCCAAGCCGTCGTGCCGTTTCGTCGATCCATCGAGCCGGTCCCTCAAGTTCGAGGAAGTTTCCCGCCGGGGTCTCATCATAGAGCAAGCACGCGCGCTTGGCATTGGATGCACGGCCGGGGGGCGCATAAGTGACTCGGTGTTTTTGATAGGCAAAGACCTCGCGCAAGCCAAGGCGCTGAAAGATTCTTCGCAAGGGTTCCGGGTCGGCAACCAGGGTTTCGATTTCTTCCCGGACTTTATATTTCCCGGATGCGCGCGGCGTTCTCTTAAAGGTCAGCAGACTTTTGCCGCCTACCGTTCGGAGGCGGAGCGCCCCGCGCTCGCGCATCAGCTTTCCACCGGGAAAATCAAACAGCGTATTTTCTTCACGGAGCCTTGGGGTGATCCGTCGGAAGCCCAGGCTTTCGATCAGGCGCTTCATCTGGGCGGGCTTTCGAACTCTTAGCTTGATCTCCGTCTCGCGGTGCGCGGCCATATGCCGTTGTGAGGTCTATTATCTTTCCGAGTTCAGTATTCGCGGTCGGCAATGAGCTCCGTCAGCGAGCGAAGGGCGTCTTTGTAAGGAGAGCCAGGAATGCCGGTCAGGGAGCGCTCTGCCAGTTCCGCAAAATGCTGCGCCTTCGCGCGGGCGGCTTGAAGGATGCTGTAACGGTCAATCAGCTCCAGCACCTCGTCAAACTGCACTGAATAAAAGCCGCCTTCCTCAAGGACACAGGCAATCTTCCGGGCTTCTTCGGGCTGGCATTTAGGGAGAAGGTAAATGAGGGGGAGCGTGATCTTGCCTTCACGAAGATCGCTGCCGATCGGCTTGCCCAAAGTTTCCTGGGAGGAGGTAAAGTCCAGCAAATCATCAATCACCTGAAAGGCCAGTCCTAGATTGGCGCCGTAGGAGGCAAGCTGGATCTCGATTTCCTCGCGCTTTCCTCCCAGCAGCGCACCCAGTCGCAGGCAAGCGGAAAACAGGCAGGCGGTTTTACGATAAGCCAACTCGAGATAATCATCCTCGCTCAGGCCGATCTGCTTGAGTTGGTTGAGTTGCAGTAACTCGCCTTCCACCATATCTTGCGTCAGGCCGATCAGGATGTCCAGAATCCTGAAATTGCGCTCGGCCAAGGCGATGTTAAACGCCTGCATGTAAAGCCAATCGCCTGCCAGGACGCACGTCGGGTTACCCCAACGCGAATTCGTGGAGGCTCGGCCGCGGCGTGTCTCTGCCTCGTCAATAACGTCGTCATGGATCAGTGTTGCGGTATGGATCAGCTCCATGACCGCGCCCAGCCGGATCGCGGAAGGGCCTTCGTATCCGCAGCACTTGGCAGCGAGCAGGACCAGCGCCGGACGGACGCGCTTGCCTCCGCTAAATTGAAGGTATTGGCCGATTTCTGTGATCGGTCGAACGTTGGAAACGCTCTGCTGAGACAATTCCTCCTCCACCCTGGCAAGATCGGCCCGCACGAGGTCGAAGATTTCCTTCCCGGTCTGGTCTTTCGTATATGCCAAGGGTGAGGTTTTCAGAGCCTTTCAAAACCCTCCAAAGTATTCCATAGTCCCATAAAAATAACGGGAAAGGAAGGACGAACTTATGACGAGTTGCCATCTCAACCGCTGATGGACAGTGAACGGGAGCAGGATCAACAGCACCCAATACATCTACGACGGTAACCTGGCAGGACGCCTTAACGAGAATTTAACTTGACCGCAATACGTCGTTAACTCTATGCTGATTCCGCGAGGGGGGGACTCACAAATAATGGCTACCATGCTGATGCGTGTTCTTTGTCAGAACCTAAGCCGAGACTGTTGTTGTTCCTGCCTCTTTCTCTTGTGATTCGGAACAGCTTGGTGGTTGGGCATCAGCGCAAGTCCAAAGGTAGCCTTACCTTCCTTAATTAATTCTGATTCTCAGATACGGCTGATATTTTTCTTCGGCTCCCAACGCCTTGCCTGGCATTCGTACTTTTCCCTAAGAGATCGCTGGGGCAGTCATAAATTTGGGAGGTGAAGGCATGAAGATGACAGTTTCAGGCGTCAGTAAACCGCCTTGGTGGGGAGAATCAAAAACCAAGGAAAAGAAACAGCGGTTAGCCGTTGAGCAAGGGAGGAGATAAGACGAATGGGAAGACTGATTTTGGTGCGCCACGGGAGGACGGTTCTCAATTCTCTCGATAATTCAGAAAGGCTGCGTGGCTGGTTAGACGTGCCGCTGGATGAGCGGGGCCTGCAAGAGGCCGAGGAAACTGCGCAGCGAGTGGCTCAATATCCCGTGCAGGAGATTTACTGTTCCGACCTCTGCCGGGCGCGGCAAACGGCCGCGGCCATCGCCCGAGCAACCAGATTGCCCATCACCCCCACGGTCGAGCTGCGTCCGTGGAATGTGGGGAGATTGGCGGGCAGGCGCGTGTGCGAAATCCTGGATGTGCTACGAGATCTCGAGTTGGATTTGAATTGTCCAGCGCCCGACGGTGAGTCGTTCGTCCAATTTTACGATCGGTATTCCCGGAAATTGAGAGAACTTCTCAAGATCACAACTCGATCCTCAAAGTACATTGTCGCGGTTACTCACGTTCGCAACATTTTGGTGACCCCTTCAATTCTGCAAGGTGGAGATAGAACCAGCATTCCAGTGCATGGTGGGGCGAAGACGGGAGCTCTGGTGTGGGTGCAAAAGTCCGGCGGGAAATGGCGTACACGAATCGATGGAGAAACGTGCCCGACCGTACAGGTGGCCAAGACCCGTTGCTTGCCTGTGCCCGCTGCCTAAGTGAGGGCACAGAAAATTCTGCCTTGTGAAGTTCGCCTTTAGTCGGTCTGTGCGGAAATCGGGGGGGAATAGCTCATGACACCAAGAAAACACTTTCCTGTATTTATAATTGGCTGCCACCGGTCTGGTACTGCCCTTATTTACGATACACTGCTGTCCGCAGGGGGATTCGCTCTTTATCATTCCGCACCCTTCGTATATTCGACACTGCTCCCGCTTTGCGGGAACCTGACCGTTCCCCGAAATCGTGAGAAGCTGATGCAAGTTTGGCTAAAGAGCAAGCCATTCCGGCGAAGTGGTCTTGATGCCGAAGGCGTCCGCGCCAAGATTCGGCAAGAATGCAAAAGT
>JASHTR010000013.1 GCA_030040455.1 Terriglobia bacterium
TTCGCCATTGTGATCGTTGCGGGCCTGGTTTCCCGGCTCTTCCTGGGAGTTTTTGTCGGCCCTGCTCTCTATAAAGTGGTGGCGCGCGACGGTGATGTGTTACAGGTGTAGCCTTGTTTAGAAGAAACAGAGCCATTCACGGAATAGGGCGCGGCCGCCGGCTGCTGGTGTGGCTGGCGATCGCGGTTCAACTCCACCTCTTCCTGGTGGCGGAACTTCATCATCACGCCCTGAACCTGTTCCTCCAAGAGAGCCGGTGTGTGGCGCACCAGCCCGGCCCTAACGTGGTGCCGTTCCCGGCTCTCCCTCTTTCCTGCCCTGCCTGCCAGATCGCTCGCCAGGGTTCAATCAATCCTTCCGCAAACATCCGCGTCAGCGATCCTTGCTGCCCTCAACTCGAGGTCCGGCAAATTCATGCGCCAGCCACAGTCTTCACTCTTCGGATCGTACGCTCGGGAAGAGATCCTCCCCTTTTCTCCTGATCGATTGGTCGAGTGCCGCCATCAGGCGGCCTATCAATTCATTAAGGAGAAAATCTATGTTTACTCATTCGATTTGCAGGCACACTGCTGTCCGTGAGGCTTGCTTTCAGCAAAGGCGGGTCTGGAATTCCCTTCGCCTGCGTCTGTGCGTTGTGGTTCTTGCAAGCTCAATTTTTCTGCCAGGACTCCCTGTCTTCGGACAAATGGGGAGTTCAGGCGTGATTCAAGGCACCGTGGTTGACCCTTCCGGCGCCGTGATCGAAGGCGCCGCAATAACCATTTTTAACCCAGTAAGCCGGTATCAGCGCACGACGGTCAGTGATAGCTCAGGCAAGTTTAGCATCACCAACCTGCCTTTTAACCCCTATCACTTGACGGTTACCGCGAAGGGTTTCGCTAATTACGTCCAGGACGTTTCTATCCGCTCAACGGTTCCCGTCAGCTTAAAAATCAGCCTCGAGATTAGCACGGGCACGCAGACGGTAACCGTTAGCGCCCAGGCAAATGACCTGATCGAGACGGTCCCGACGAACCACACTGATATCAGCCGCACAACGTTTAGCAAGCTCCCTTTAGAAAGTCTAACGTCGCAACTCAGCTCGCTCGTTACGCTCGCCACGCCCGGAATCGCCGCCGATTCGAACGGTCTCTTCCATGGAATGGGCAACCATGCGTCGAACTCGTTTTCAATCGACGGCCAGCCGATTACGGACCAGCAAAGCAAGGTCTTTTCGAATGAACTTCCCGTCAGCGCGGTTCAGTCGATGGAGGTGATCCCCGGTGCCCCGCCGGCAGAATACGGGGACAAATCGAGCGTAGTGATCGTGGCTACGACCCGCTCGGGCCAGGGCATGACCACGCCTCACGGCGACGTGACGGCTTCCTATGGCACATTTGGCACCACCAGCGATGGTTTCGACATTGGTTACGGAGGGCAGAACTGGGGAAACTTCATCTCCGCGAATGGCCTGGATACCAGCCGGTTCCTGGATTCGCCTGAGTTCACCGTGATGCATGACAAAGGTAACGAAGAGAACGTATTCGACCGCATCGATTATCAATTCTCAGCGAAGAACACCGCTCACATGAACGTCGAATACACCCGCTCCTGGTTTCAAAATCCCAATTCCTATGATCAGGAACTTCATTTAGGGCTTACCAACCCTTTGACTGGCGCTCCATTAGGCCCCACCGACCAGCGATCGCAAATCAAAACCATCGATGTTGCGCCTTCCTTGACGCGCCTGATCAGTAACAGCACGGTGTTCACCCTCAACGGATGGGTACGGCAAGATCAGTATAACTACTACCCGAGCGGCGATCCCTTTGACGATTACTCTCCCGATCTGCAGTCCGAGACGTTTGGCCAATCCCGGAAGCTGACCAACATAGGGGGCAAGACCGATTTGGACTATGTGAAAGGCATCAACAATGTAAATGTTGGAGTGCAGTATATGCAGACGTTCCTGACCGAGGGCGATCAGCTCAGCATCGTCGATCCGGGGCTTGTCCCGTCGCTCGGCTGCCTGGCCGCAAATGGCAGTCCTATTCCCGGCACTCCGTGCGCGATTCTCGCGCCTTATGACTTGGCAATGGGAGGAGGTTATTTCACTTTTTTCGGGCACACCGATGTTAAGGAGCTCGCGCTCTATGGCCTGGATCAGATTAAGAAGGGAAATTGGTCTGCCAACCTGGGAGTGCGCGGCGATTTTTACAACGGCATCACCATCGCACGGCAGGCGGAGCCTCGTCTCGGCGTTGCGTACAACATCAAGCCAAGCAATACGGTTCTGCGAGTTTCGTATGCCAGGACGCTCGAAAGCCCCTTCAACGAGAACCTGGTTATTTCGAGCGAAGGCTGCAAGTATCCATTCCTTGCCACGCTTGTGCCGCCCGCCGGCGTTCCCTGCCCTGTACAGCCGATCCAGGCGGGCTGGAGTAATCAGTTCCACGCCGGCCTGGAACAAGCCTTGGGGAAACACCTCGTTGTGGATTGGGAGTACGTTTGGGACTACTACCACAACGCTTTCGATTTCGGAACGGTTGGCAACACCCCCCTTACTTTTCCCATTGAGTGGTCCCGCGCGAAAATCCCCGGATGGGACGGGCGACTGACCGTTCCCGCCTGGCATGGCTTCTCCGCATTCGTGGTTGCCTCCAGCGTTGCGGCGCGATTCTTTCTGCCGCAGGTCGCAGGCTTGCCCATCGTTCCTGCATCGACCGGCGTCTTCCGCATCGACCACGACGAGTTCCTGAACGGGACAACGCACCTGGAATACCAGCCTTGGAAGCGCGGCCCGTGGTTCGCGTTTGACTGGAGATATGACAGCGGTCTTGTCTCCGGCTCGGCGCCTTGCTATAACCCGAACACCGCTACTTGCGCTGCGGCATCAACCACTCTCAACGGCCTGCCTGCCATCAATCTGATTAACACTGCAACCGGCGACCCCTTGACTGCCGATCAGGAGCTTGAAGCGGGGCTCACGTGCAATGGTGTGGCCGCAACCCTCACCCGGCCTCTGCCTAGCCCCTGCCTTGCCTCAGAGTTCGGGTCTACGCTCCTAAGCATACCCGCGCCCGGAACAGAAAACGACGATCACAATCCACAACGAGTCCTGCCACGCAACCTTTTTGACCTTTCAGTCGGCGACGACAATCTGTTCCACGGGGATAAATACAAATGGAGCCTGCGTTTCGACGTGGTTAACCTGACCGACAAAGTCGCGCTCTACAACTGGCTCTCGACGTTCAGCGGCACGCATTACGTGACGCCGCGAACTCTATCGGCTACGATCGGGTTTCACTTCTGAGGGAAACAAAGTGATGACTTCTGAATGATGGTGGGGTGGGGTGGGGTAGCGCAGGCTTTCGTTTTCCAGAAAGTCTGCGGCTTTTTGTCTGAATTCATGGACAAGCCGTGAATCTCAAGCACGGAAGCTCGAGCTTGTGGCAACCCCAAAAACACTCTGGCGGTTGCTAACCGGTAACCACGGCTTTTCTAGTTGAATTTTCCGCTGTAGTTGGTGGGCGGGCTTAGCGCAGCAGCGGTGCAGCCCGAGCTTGAAGGATCGCAGCACGGCGGCCCGTTTTCCTCATACCCGCACGCCCAGCCGCCATAGTTGCTGATATCGTAAAGGCCCGCAAGGGGAAGGACGACGACGTTGTATTGGCCCGGCTCGACGAAAATGCTGTAGGTGCCGTCGGTATTGGTGAGCCCGTCCGTAACTGCGAGGCCGGACTGGGCGCCCATCACCACCACGTGCGCCGCAAAGATGCCCGAACCACCCATCGTAATCGTACCCGAAAGCGTGCCGGTGAGGCTTGCAAAATTGGAAGAAGGATAAATTGACCCGATGCCGACCGCGTCATCCACAGACAAAGTACGCTGGGGAACGCCGCCGAGGTCTCCGAATGCGAACATGATGGAGCTCGCCAGCCCGCTATGGTCCATTCCCAGAAAATGACCGATCTCGTGCGTAGCGATCGCTTGCAGGTCGAAATCGTCCTCGGGCGTCGTGGTCGCGGTTGAAAACGTAACCGTGGGGTTAAACTCGATGTCGGAATCCACAATACAGGAAGGCAGGGGGCACGTGTAGCTGCCTGACCCGTTACAACTGTATTGGTTCGGCTGAGCGCTAAAACTCGTTGCAATTTCGGTAAAAGCAATGGTGCCGGTAGAAAAATCACTGCTTGAATCGGTGAAGCCGATGATGTTGGTGCAGTCGTCGGCGTTGGGCGTTGTCTGGGTTTCGCTCGTCGAGCCTTGTGAAATCGTCAAGTTGACCAGCGACTGACTGTTGAGGCTCGCCTGTTGCCAGGACGCAAACGAGTTCTCGAGCGTCTGGATCAGCGTGGTGCCGCCGGTCGTATCCACGTTCGAAGCCGTGGGATTCAGATTCCAGGTAACAGTATTGGCGCAGGGAGCACCGTTGTTCTGGTTTCCGTTGCACCATTGCGTCGTCACGGGCCCGCTGACGTCATCCTGCTCGTGAGTATACGCGAAAAGAAAGACCGCCGAGAAAGCAAAGACCAGACACGCGGCCAGAACCCACCACGTTTTCCCTTTCATGCGTTTCACCTCGTTACGGCCGTGACGCGCTCGCCTTGCAGTTGAGGCGCGGCGGACACTTGGTTGATTGCGGAAATGCTCGCCTGCCGCCCGCGAATGGAAACGGCAGTCCAGTGTAAAACCCAACCTCCCGGAACCTCGCTGCCCCACCCGTCAACGAGGCTTCCCGCCGGGATAACAACCTGCCGGTTCGGAAAAACGTCCGCCGCCGTTTCGCCTTCCACCAGGATCCGGCCGGCGCCGTTGAAAGATACGGAATGGATAACGATCGGAATCACCGTGTCAGCAGGAATGACAATGGGCTTTGCCATCGCAGTTGAGACGTTCTGCTGAAAGGTGGTAAGGGGCATCGTTGCTGGCAAAGCGACCGCCGGGCCGCCACTTTGGGGTGGGCCACTGAAAAGATAACCAACCGGGTTGATCACGCGCTCCTGGCGAGTCTGGGGATCGGTATAGATGCGATAAGCACCTTCCATCATCCCAACCAGCCGGTATTGTGCAGCGTTGGAGGAAACGTGCTCCAGAAATAGCATGTACTTGGACTGCGTATAGAAGTGAACCGTGTCGGGCACGTAAACGCGGTAATGACCTACCGTGCCGCCAAGCTGCCGGACGACAACGGTGGCTGGGGTATTGCCTTTTACGTTGGAATCAACGGCAATGGTGGTAAGCGTGATAATTTGCGTATGCATGGCGTTCCATTGGCTTGTTTGGCTCACCACGTGGCCCTGGACGACGTCGCTTGCCGCCTGGGTGAGCTGATCGAGGCTCATCCGCACCAAAGTGGTGGCCGAAGCCAACCCCGCGCCCGCAAGCGACAAAACCAATGCCAGAACCGCAGCACGATTTTTCATTTAGGACCCCGAAGCAATAATAATCCCGCCGGGGAAGACGGAGATCTCACCGGCAGGGTCGGTGACAATAAGGTTGCGCGGCCCAAGAGCAGCGCTCGGGCTCACAGTAATATTGAAATTGACGGCGGGGGTGCCCTCGGTCGTCTCAGTAAAATTGCTTACCAGCGGCTGGGTCACGGTGATGTCGCCGTCCCCCGTCACAGAAAAGAAATCCCCCGCCTGGATGCCGCTCCCCACTACGAAAAGGTTCACCGTATCTCCCGCTGGCACGATAATGGCCGTACCGGCAGCCGAGGTGGCCACGGCACCCACACTGCCGCCTATCGCCTGAAGCAGCAACGGAGATGATTGAGAATCAACGCTGACGCCGACGTTCACGGAGGAGGTTGTCCCTCCCGCAGCCACCGAAATCGCTGTAGGAGTGATGGCCGGCACAACGTAAAAGCTGAGCGCGCTGCTGCTCGTTCCTCCGGATTCGACCGCGACGTTGAATGTGCCCACTGTGGAAATTGCGCTGGAAGGAATGGTTGCTGTTAACTGAGTGGAATTGACGATGGTGGTGGTATGTGCCGTACCGTTAAACACAATCTGAGCGCCGGATGGAAAATTACTTCCGTTGGCCGTTAATGTGAACTGAGGGCCGTTCTGCGCTGCCACAATCGGACTTAAGGATGAGAGCGTGCCAGGGCTGCTCGAGCTCCCTCCGCTACTTCCGGTTCCACTCCCCGAAGAGGACGACGGAGCACTGCTGCCACTTCCTCCGCCTCCACACTGAAGGCTCAGACAGATCAGGCCAAAACATAAAATCCATAAAAGAAGTTTGGGATGACTTCGGCTCCACATTCGCCCGGCTCCAAAGGAAAACCGTTAAAATGAGACAAATAGGGCACAGGCTATCATTTCGTGCCGTGCCTTCTGCTATCTATTATTTATTCTACCACAGATCCGGAAATTCATAAAGAGTTACTACCTTTTTAATGAATACTGCTTAGATCGCTTTCTGGCCAAGGGCGTAATGGGCTGGCGCAGTCCAATCAATCCAGGCGGGAGCAAGCAATAGGTCAAGCAAGGATGCTGGCAGCCGCCGATGATATTTAAAACGAAGATAATGTTCGGTGACAAGCTCAATCTTCGAGAAGCGACTTCCCAGCAAGCTGACCAACTCATTGCGGGCAAACCCGGCGTGGGCGCCGGCTTCGTTGCGAAATTCGCCGTTCCATCGCGCCCGCCAGTCCTTGGCGTTCCAGGAAATCTTTTGCCAGAAGGTTGCGTCAAAAGATCCCATGTAACCCAGCAGGCGAGTGCGGTTGGGTACACCCACGTATAGCCAACCCCCTGGCTTGAGGACACGCAGGAGCTCGTCTAGAGCCTGGCTGGCGTTGCCGACGTGTTCGAGGGAGTGAAGGGCTGCGGCGAAATCAAAGGCATCGGGTCCGAAAGGCAAATGAAGCGCATCGCCCCGCGTCACGCAGCCACAGGCGTGGGCGAGCGGTGAGAACCTCATCTCCACGTCAAGCCCAAACACCCTGCCCGTGGCGAAGGCGTGGCGCACGTAAACCACTTCGTCGCCGCTCCCACAGCCCACAAGGATGCCGCTTATTCCCTCGACGCTCTTCAAGCGCTGGCGCAGCGACGCGCAACAGTGTACCACCATTGCCGCAACTGGGAGTTCAGAGTGTGAGCCCATCGAAGCCAAAAAATAAGTCAAAAGTTGGAAGTCGGGTGTTTTTCAGCAACCGGTTAGAACGGCAAGCCTTTTAACTTTCGACTTCGGACTTTCGCCATCCCCTGGCAAAGCGGAAGACAAGTCTAAAGCTAAGGCTGAAGCACGGTGAGGGGACTTTCGGGCGCAGGGTCAATTTCAGCAGCGCGCGGGCTGGGCGGAACGGCGCCGGTTTTCTCAGCGACGTATCGCTCGATTTCTTCGAGTAATGCGGGAACAATCTCTTCTTCCTTCACGCGGCGGATGGCCTTGCCTTCCCGATAGATCATGCCATTGCCCCTGCCGGCAGCAACCCCCAGGTCGGCCTCACGCGCCTCTCCCGGCCCGTTCACCGCGCACCCCATCACCGCCAGGCTAAGGGGAGTTCGGATGTGCGCCGTCGCCTTCTCAATTTCTCCGGCGATCTTGAAGAGATCAACTTCCAGCCGCCCGCAGGTGGGGCAAGCAATCACCACCGGACCGCGGCTGCGGAGTTCGAGCGCCTTGAGCAGCTCATAGGCTACTCGCACCTCCTCCACCGGATCGGTGGCAAGCGAAACACGAATCGTATCGCCAATCCCCTCCGCGAGAAGCATTCCGATTCCCGCGCAGGATTTCACGGTGCCGGAAAACTGCGTTCCCGCTTCCGTGATGCCGACGTGCAACGGGTAGTCGACTTGCTTCGCCAGCAGCCGGTAAGCAGCAACACAAAGCTTCAGGTTGGAGGCCTTGAGCGAGATGATGGTATCTGTAAAGCCGAGAGCTTCAAGAATGCGAATGTGGTAGAGCGCGCTCTCCACCATCGCTTCCGGAGTTGGGAATCCGTACTTTTCAAGCAGCCGCCTTTCCAGCGACCCGGCATTCACGCCAATTCGAATCGGGACATGCTGCTCCTGGGCACGGAGCACCACGGCCCGCACCTTCTCCGCGTCCCCGATATTGCCCGGGTTGATGCGCAGCTTGTCAAATCCGGCGTCGAGAGCCAGCAAGGCAAACTTGTATTGGAAATGAATGTCGGAAACAAGAATTGAATCCGGGCAGCGCTTGCGAATTTGCGCCAGAGCCTTTGCAGCCTCAATATCCGGCACGGCTAACCGCACGATTTCGCATCCCGCCGCCTCCAGCTCCTGAATCTGGGCTACGGTTTTCCCGACATCCCGCGTGTCCGTCTTCGTCATAGTCTGCACGACGATCGGAGCGCCTCCGCCAACGGTCAAGCACCCGACTTTCACCGGGCGTGTCTTGCGTCGGGGCGGAAAATGCTCATTTTCGCTGAAGTTCATTGGATTTCCTCTTGTAGATTCGCTCGCTTCCGGACCGTAGGTCGCACGGGCTGACCGTAAGAATCTGCACTCCGCCTACTACTCATTCAGAATGACATGTTACCGAACCTTTTACCGGGTCAATAATGGCCCAGAGCCTTGATAACGTCATTATACGTGACGAAGACCACCAGCAACAGCAGCAAAAAGATTCCGGCCTGCACGACCCTTTCTTTGAATTGAAGGCTTAAATCCCTCTGGATAGCGGCTTCGATGAA
>JASHTR010000070.1 GCA_030040455.1 Terriglobia bacterium
ACGAGAAGTAAACGTTACCAACGCCCGCAATGTAGCTAGTATCTCCGGCATCAAAAACGTTAGTCAAATCCATTACGTCAATGAGCGCCTTGCGACTGTCGCGGTTCCCGCGTCGGCTTTTGGCAGCGGAGAGCCTGTGCACAATCAAATAATCCACGTCAATGCTGGCCAACTTGCGGCAGGCCGAATCGTTCCGCACCCGAGGGTTAATCCCACAACGAGCTCGGTTTTTGCGGGCAGACCCGTTGTTCCGGGTCCCGTTGGTGCCGGCAAGTTTGTGCCAAGCGCACGGCTCGGCCAGGAAACTCGGCCGAGTTTGTTGATGCGAACGCCGCAGGCGCCACACAGCGTGCCATTTCAGACGCAGCTTGGAGCCATGGCTGCCCATCCAGGCCGTCCGCTGGAGCCGCAGCAAGTTCAAAATTTGCGGGACAGTAAACCTGCCGGGCCGATGCGCGACCGTGAATTTCCCCCTCATCCGGCAGAATCCGTCCGTCTGCCTGGAATTCGTTCCTCTCCAGCGCCCCATGGCGCCGGTATTCGGAACCGCTGATCCTCTTGCGGCAAGGACCACGGTCTGAAAGAAATTCTTCAGCGAGAGAGAGGAGATTTCGAGCGCAAGGGGGTTGGCACCGGAGGGAGCTTGCCTTCTGAAACTTGGGAGCCATGAAAGCAACCATCTGGAGGAGGAAATGGACAATGACAAAGGATTATTCTCGCGCTGAGCAAAGGCTGCAGAGGGATCCAGAAGCGATCGAGAAGCTCTTCAGCGAACACATCCGCACCGGGTACCACAAGGCGCTAACTATCACCGAGGTAAGCCACTGGTTTGACCAGTGGGACTCGAAGAGGTTTGACCGTTGAAGAGAGTAACCTCCTCCTCCAGGGTGGCTCGATGAGAATCCATTCCAAAGGGGGATGTCATGTCAGACCTTTATCAGAGCCTAGCCCATTCAAAATGGGACTGCAAATACCACGTTGTGCTTGCTCCGAAGCGACGGCGCAAGGTGCTGTTGGGCAAGACGCGTCGTCAACTGGGACCGATCTTTCGCGCCCTGGCGCAGCAGAAGGAGTGCCGCATTCTCGAGGGGCACCTAATGCCGGACCATGTGCACAGGTGTATTGCGATTCCCCCGAAGCACCCGGTGGCTTCGGTGATCGGGTTTCTCAAGGGGAAGAGCGCCATTGCGATTGCCCGACTGTGCGGCAAGGAGCGAGATTTCACGGGCGAGCATTTCTGGGCCCGCGGTTACGCGGTCTCCACGGTCGGATTCGAGTTGGAGCAAATCCGCCAGTCCATCCGCGATCAGGAAGACGCGGATGGACCGGCGGGCCAGTTCTAATTTCGTTAACGGAGGCGCGCTTCAGCGCGACGCCTTGATTATCGAGTGACCGCCTTTGAGGCGGCCCCACTCATCAAGCCACCCGCTCTGCGGAGGGTGTTTGACTGCGGTTCCGCGGCATCTCGCGAAACGCCAACTCAAAGACCGCCAACTGACCCATGTGCTCAGCCTGATAAGCCTAAGACATGGCCAACTCGTAGAAATCCAAAAAAAGCGCGTTATGGGGCATTGTGCTCCGCACGGCGGTATGGTTAAGCTTTGGTCCTTTGCGCTTCTGGATGTCAGTTCGCTTGTTGGTGGATCGCCGTTCCCATCGTAGCGTCCGGAAGGGACTCTTCCCGCATCTCGTTAACGCCGGAAGATAGTTCATATCGCTCCTCGATTGATTCTGCCAGAGCGTTATAGAGATCTCGTGTATGCCCGAGCCGATACCGCTGCTCCACTTTTCGCACGCCCGACGCCAACTGATGGTCGTGGAAGACTTCTGCGATCCACTGTGAGAAATCCCCTCGCTGGGCGTGTCCCTCAAGCACGGAAAGCGGCAGAGTTTTCAAGGATGAGATGAACTCACTCAATGACCGCGCTGGCGCGCCCACGGATTTGCCGCTCTCCGTGAACACGAATCCCTGGCTTTCAATGAGTCGCAGATCAACGTATTTTGCCCTATGGCGAACGTGTGTCGTCAACCGGGCTGCAAGTTGAAATCGGCGCAGCTTCCCCCCGGTTTCGGCAATACCCGGCAGGAGAACCGCCTCGTTCATTGCCAACCCTCCGAAGATTGCCTTCCATTCCGAGTCGACGTTCTTAGGGGCTGCGATCGCTAGCAGCGTTTGGAGCTCACGAGGGTCCGTCGTGCGGTTTACGATGATCACGTCAATAGCTTTGCGAAGGTCACGATGCAGGTCAGATAAGCGGTAGGTAACAAGAGTGTATGCCCCTAAATCGAAATCCACGAGCTCTCTAACATTCGGCTGATGAAGGAAATAGTGGGCTTCATCGACTACAATCCGATGGGGCAAACCCGTACTTCGGCGGAGCGAGGCTAGCATGGGCAAGAGGGCGTTGAGATAATCGACTTTCTCTCGATATGAAACGTGGGAGAGGTCGACAACGATACTCATATACGGATGGCGAAGCACACGGGCTAGATCAGGCAGTTCGGGCGGTGGAGCGTCACCTCCAAACACCACAACGCCAGGAAGCGATTCGAGAGTGCGGTAATCCCCTTCGGCATCGATGACGCAGAGGCTATAGCCTTGAAGGATGAGCTGCTCGCACGTAAGGCCGGTGACCCAGGATTTGCCAGATCGCGGGTCTCCGGCTATCAGGATGTTGCGGCCGTGGATGGCGAGGGCAAGAGGATACCCGTCCTCGGTTGTGCCCAGCACCAGGCGATTTCGATCACTGCGCTCCGCGGGAAGCCGCATCCTTCTTGCCGTCCGCCGAATGTATGCAGCCACAGCGTTAGGACCATTGCCAGGCAGCACGTCGTCGGCATTCACCTGGAGCGCTTTGCTGCCCCAGGCAACGGCCACTCCGAATTCGCACACGGCAAGCAGATCGTGATCATTCTCCGCATCCCCGATTGCCATCGCATTGTGAGGGGAAAGACGGAGCATGGTCAACGCTTCGCGTAAACCGGTGCCCTTGCTCACCGCCTGAGGAAGTACCATCAGGCGGCCTCGGTTGAACAGGAGAACCAACGGCAATTCCAAATCTCTGACCACCGCTAGGACTTGCTCGGCTTCACCGGCATCGGTTTCCACCACGCATTGGCCCGCACGGAATGCAATCGCCCGCCGACCAAGCTCTTCGAGGAACATCGGCGCTGGCGGCTGACCGATCAACCTTGAGTTGCCACCGGGAAACGCTAATACAGCGCCATTCTCCGCAACGACCGCATCGACAAAATCAAGGCCTCCCGCCACCTGACATAGGTCTGACAGGATGCGACCGCTCACGAGGACTACTATAATCTCTCGAGCGCGAGCCTCCGCAATGGCAGTCCTCACCTCAGGATCCATCTGTCCCTCGCGAGCGATTGTACCGTCGTAATCGAGCGCCAGTACACTAAACTTCATTTTCACCTCTCAATGACTCGTACCCTATGTTTAAAAGAAGGTAGACGCGAGACGCAGTGACATAGATCACATCTCATACCCCGTTGAGTGACGTGGATCGCATACAGTTCCCAGTGGGTCTGGACAACTAGGGTCAAGAGGATCCGCTGTAGATTCGATGCGTGCCTGTCGCGTCCCCCAGGGCTTGCTTGAACCAGCAAAGTCTCGCTTTCTTTCAAGGCTTCGGGATGGGCGGGATTTAGCATCTGAAACCGAAGATCTACTTAGTAATTTAGACATCACCATTTTTCCTTTTACCGCCTTTGACCACGCCGGTTCTGTAACCCAGATCACATATTGGGGTTAACCAGTATCCCTACTGTTGCGGGCCCGCGTCACGCAGCGTTGCCTGAAATGAGATGTTGCACGGGGATTGAGGGGAGACTTCTTTATAGGGGTATCTTGAGGAGGTAAGAGCTTATCTGCACAGGCCATCCGAGTGTCTCTATAATTTTTTGCCTCAGGGCCTCGGCAGCATGGGCTTCTCCATGGACCAGGAAAGTCTTGGCTGGCGGAGTCGGAAACCTCCCGAGCCACTGTATGATCTCTCCAGCATCGGCATGGGCGCTCAAGTGTTCTAGCGATTCGATACGCGCCCCCACAGGCACTATGGCTCCATGCATCTTCACGAACTCAGCGCCGGATTGCAGGCTGTGACCTCGCGTTCCCGGCGCTTGAAAGCCGACTAGGAGAACCGTATTTCGCGAGTCGGGGAGGCAGCGAGCTAAATGATGCAAGACGCGCCCGCCCGTCGCCATCCCGCTTGCGGAAATGATAATCATGGGCGCGTGGAAGTTATTCAGCGCCTTGGATTCTTCGGGCGAGCGGTCAAAATGCACGCCGGGAGGCGAAAAAGGCTTAGCACCTTGCGCCTCGACGGCCTCCATCAGGACATTATGGTCTTCATGGTGCCGGCGGTAGAGATCAGTCACGTCGATCGCCATCGGGCTATCGACGTGAATCGGCAGCGACGGCAGCCGGTTGCTTTCAGCCAGTTCACGAAGGATATAAAGCAGCTCCTGCGTTCTTCCCACTGCAAAGGCGGGCACAATGACGCTGCCGCCCCGGGAGGCAGTAGTCTTTACAATCGAAGCGAGCCGCTGGCGGAAATCGTCCGTGGGATGCAAGCGGTTGCCGTATGTCGATTCCACCAGAAGGAAGTCCCCAGTTTCCGGAACTTCCGGTTCGCGGATGACCAGTTGATGATTTCGTCCCAGGTCACCTGAGAAGACAATCGCCCATTTCTGAGAATTCTCAGAAACCGTCACTTCAATGATACGGGCTCCAAGAATATGGCCCGCCCGGTAGAAACGCAGGGTGAAATGTGGGGAGAGCTTGAGCAGTTTTGACTCATCCACGGAACGGAACAATTCAAGTGATTCGAGCGCATCTTGATGGGTGTAAAGTGGAAGCGCTGGCTTATGCTTGCTGAAGCCCTTCTTGTTGGCATAGGCAGCGTCCTCTTCCTGAAGGTAGGCAGAGTCGAGAAGAAGCAGTCTTGCAAGCTCAACGGTGGCCGCTGACGCAAAGATTTGGCCTCGGAATCCTTCCTTGACGAAGCGCGGGATATACCCGGTATGGTCCAGATGCGCGTGCGTCAGCACCAGCCATTGGATATTGCGCGGCTCTACCGGGAGGTCCGCCCAGTTTCGCAGCCGAAGCTCCTTTTGACCCTGGAAGAGCCCGCAGTCGACCATCAGGCGTTCGCCGCCGGCCTCCAAAAGGTACCGCGACCCAGTGACTGTGCCGGCAGCTCCGAGGAAGGTGAGAGTGGCCATTACGAGGCGTGAAGGTCCATCACCGCATGAATTGTCGCGCCATCAGAGCCGCGATTCAGGCTGAATCCGAGCTTCTCGGACACTCGTCGCATCGCATTGTTCTCTCCGAGCACATCTGCGGTGATTCGATCCAGGCGTTCAGCGCGCGCGATTTCGACCAGCCGGCGTAGTAACTCCGTCCCAACGCCGCGGCGGTGGAAAGCGTCCGCTATCACCAAAGCAAACTCGGCTTCATTCACGCCGTGTACCTTCGTCAAGCGGCCCACGCCGGCAATCGATTCATCACCTGCATGGGAACCTTCATCGACGGCAACGAGGGCCATTTCCCGATCATAATCGATGAAGCAAATCCGCGTGAGCCGTTCGTGAGAGACTCGATGCCCGAGGCTCAGCATGTGGAAGTAACGCATGTAGACCGTCGATTCAGACAGCGCTTGATGAAACTTTACCATCAAGGGCTCATCTTCAGGACGGATGGGACGGATGGTGAACCGTCGCCCATCTTTTGCTGCCCAAGAAGCAGCATATTGACCGGGGTATGGCCGAATGGCGAGCTTCGGGAGTTGGTGTTCAACAACCTCTTGAGGATGCAGCACAGCGCGAGCGTCCAGCGCCATAAGACCCTCGTCCGAGGCAAGTAAAGGATTGATCTCGATCTCTTTGACCCAATGGTTTTCAACCACAAGTTGGCTGAATCGCACCAAGAGTTCTTCAAGGGCTTTGAGATCCACCGCCTTCCGTCCGCGAACGCCCTTAAGCGCCCTGTAGATCTGCGTTTGTTCCATCAGGCGGCGCGCCAAGGTTGTGTTGAGAGGAGGCAAGGCAAGGGCATGGTCCTTAAAAACCTCGACCAGTTGACCACCCAGGCCAAAAAGCAGGACGGGACCGAACTGCGCATCGAGCGCGCTGCCGAGAATAAGTTCATAGCCGCTGGCCATTACCATCGGTTCAACCGTCACGCCGAGAAAATGTCCCGATCCGGCTTTCTCTTTCACAGAAGATTCAATCTCGCGATATGCATGACGAACAGCATTTTCATCTTCCAAGTG
>JASHTR010000071.1 GCA_030040455.1 Terriglobia bacterium
CCATTCCCCTTGAGGAGAACGGGAAAGCGTCGTCTAGTCCAATGGAAATAGGGCGAGACCAATTCGGTTCCCAGCCCCGTTCCTGCGGGACCCAGGATTGTCACCGTCCCGGCAAGACTCGGATCACCGGGAGGCGGCTCCCACATGACAGGCAGGGTGGCCATGCTTGTGGTGCTATCGGCATTCGTAATCGTCCATTTGACGACGTAGGCCTTAATGACGCGCCGGGTGTTGTTGTGGATGATTGCCAGCAAGGGCCTGATCTGCTGGAAATAGTTCACCTGAGTTACGCCTGGGAAATCCTTCTGGAGCACACTTTCGAAGACCGGACTATTCGGGCCGATCACTACCACGCTGTGCTGAAGCGCAAATGAGTTAGGAGAGTATGAACTGGTCTGCGCCCCCGCAAGGGTAGTTGCCGAGATTAGGCCAGCCAATACTGCGACCCAAAAGTTCCGTGAGCCCATAGCTGCTAGCCGCATTTTTGTCTCCGAGCCCGGACTGCCAAAAACAGCTCCAATAGACTGCTGAAAAACACCCTGGGCCTAAGTCATTCCGAGTGCAGCGAGGAATCTTGCTCTGGAAATAGAACATCTACGAAATCTCTTGTCGTTCAACCTCGTGGGACTCCTCAGAATGTCAGGCTGCGGGAGTCTTTCGGCAACCTGCTAATCTTTCTTCCTCGCCGGCCGTCCGTCCCCAAGCCGAGAGCACTGTGAGTTCCCATATAGGTAGACACCGCATTCTGGCAAAACGTGCAACCGTGAGCCATGGATCGTGGAATTCTATCCTGACCGGAGGCCGATCTCACCTCATTTATTTCGCACACGGGCGTTACCTTACTGCCATGCCGTGTGCACTGTCTACGATCCTGAAGGCTAGCTATACCTTTTCACGGAGATAGCTATCCGGTTAGCTGTCTCCAGCCTATGCTGGTTAGGTAACGCGAGAGAAAATTTGATCCTGCCACACTGAGCAAGGTAGCGCGGACCTGCTGTTCAAGGTCCGCGGCATTTCCACGGACACCAAACCAAAAGCCGCAGACCTACAAAGCAGGTCTGCGCTACTCGGTCAGTAATAACGGGTCATGTGGATTGTTTTCACAACAATGGAGGATTGTTTACCGGGTAGGTTCCATTTCGAGGGCGTTGTTGAAGCGGTTGAAATAATTAAATAGGCCGGCGACGGCGGCAATCTCAATCACTTCGCCTTCACTGAAG
Organism: Terriglobia bacterium; assembly: GCA_030040455.1. GTDB lineage: Bacteria > Acidobacteriota > Terriglobia > UBA7540 > UBA7540 > RH2-MAG17b. The sequence goes on from JASHTR010000071.1 coordinate 1,221, forward strand.
TACGTGCGAAGTTCTTGAAACAGACTCTCGCTCACATGGTTTGAATCCTTCGTAAGCTGCTCGGCAAATGCCAGCGCCGCGCGCTCGCGGCCCGTAAAGATTGAAGAGTCCCCCTTCTCGAGGCCGGCGAGCTCCGGTTCCGTGAGTCCCAACCGCCTTGCCAAGGCGGCATGTGAATTCAGACAATAATCGCAACGGTTCATATGCGAGACGCGCACGGCGACCATTTCCTTTAATTTCTTATCCACCGTTCCTGTATTCATGACGGCGCGGAAATGGCGGGTCATCGTCTGCATGATTTCGGGGCAGTGAGCGGCGGTGCGGAACATATTTGGAATGTTCCCGCGCTCTTTAAGGAAGTGGTCAAAAACCTCTTGCGTTGTGCCATCAACCTGGCCGGATGAAAGCTTGGTTAAACGGGGCATAAGATGATTATCAATGACGAGTGAAAGGTAAGCATTTAGCACTCAGCATTCAGCGCTCAGCTAAAACGGACGGCGCCGCGTTGGTGGCTGATCGCTGAAAGCTTGCCTGTCACTTTTCACTGCCTCTACGAGCTGGTCTGGTATCCGGAAAGGAACTGTTGCATGACGGAGGCATTTATCTTCAGCTTGCCGGAACGCAGAAGCAGCTCCTTCAGGTTCGCGCTATAGATCTCAAAAGCCAAATCGCGCTTCTCCTGGAGCAATTGGGTGGTGAGCGTATCCTTCTGGCTCGCGAAATCAGCTTCGTTGGCCGGCGTATGCGAAACAACCTGGAAAACGACGTACGTCGAACCTACTCCAATCGCATCGCTCGTCTGGCCCGGCTGAAGCGTAAAGGCTGAACCGAGCAGCGAGCCCGGAATCATATCCGCCAATTGATCCTGTTCCGTGAAGTCATTGCTTTGCTTTATCGCATACCCATCGGCTTTGGTAATTTGTGAGAAGTTGCCGGTCTTCGCCTGCGTGGCGAATTCCCGGGCTTTTTGCCCGGAGAGAACCTTAGCCTGGGCAGCTCGATAATCCTGCTCCACGCGCGCGCGAACTTCGTCCAGCGAGGGCAGATGCTCCGGCACGATATCGGTGACCATAATGAGGGCCATGCCTTTGGGCACGGTGATGGGCTCGCCCACGGTGTTCACAGAAAGCTGGAAGGCCAGGTTTTCAAAGCTTGCGTTGTTGCCAAGGTCCGGAACCGGCTGATTGTAACTGAACAGGGGCGTCTCGCCGGACTGCAGGCCGTTTTCCTTGGCGATGGCATCGAAGTTTTGCGGGCCTGCCGCGAGCTCCTGCTGCAGCTTGCTCGCGAGTGCCTGTTGCGCCGATTCCAGCGCCTGCTTTTCGAGAGTCGTCTGAATGGTATTCTTCACTTCGTCGAGAGTTTGCAGATGGGCTGTTTGCCGGTCCTCCACTTTGATGATGTGGTAACCATAGGGCGTCGTAATCAGGTTGCTGATCTCGCCCGGCTTCATGGAGAAGGCGGCGTCTTCAAACGCCTTCACCGTCTGCCCGCGCCCGATCCAGCCAATTTCCCCTCCGTTGGCCGAGCTCGCCGGATCCTGCGAGTATTGCTTGGCCATGTCGGCAAAGTTGGCTCCGGCCTTGATCTGCGCGAGCACTTTTTGTGCCGTCTGGAGCGTCTCGGCAGCCTGCGCGGGAGTGTCATCGGTCGTCTTGAATAAAATCTGGGCTACTTTCACGCGGTCCGGCACCTGATACTGGGAAAGGTGTGCGGTGTAATATTGCTGCACCGCGGCGTCTGAAACTGTCGCTTGCGAGCGAACCGCGTCGGCGGGAATTAAAATGTACTTCACTTTCCGCTGCTCGGGAAGTTTATAATTAATCCGGTTTTGGGCGAAGTAGGCTTGAAGCGCCTGCGGCATGATTTTGACGTCATTGAAGAACGCGCTTGGCTCAAACACTACGTAATTGATCCGCGCTTTCTCGTTTTGGCGCCGGAAGGCCACCTGGACTTCTTCCGGGGTCACCTGCACGTCATCGGTGACGGACTGGCGGAGCTTGCGAAGCAAAATCGTCTGGCGAAGCTCCGCTTCAAACTGAGGCACCGTCATTCCGGTTTCCTGCTGGATGAGGTTCTGGTATTGCTCCATGCCAATGAACTGGCCGTTCTGATAGAGATAAGGAATCTGATGCAAGGCGGCGAGGAGCTCCTGGTTCGAAACCTCAAGACCCAGTCTGCGAGCCTGGGTGAGGAGCGCTTGCCGGAGGATCATTTGGTCCAGCGCGGAGTGGGCAATACGACCGATCGTCTTCGGATCGTTGCCGGCGTTCTGAATCTGGGCACTAACGACTTTTTGCAGGTCCTGGGTGGTGATTTGGGTACCGTTGAGAGAAGCGAGTACGTTGCTTTGGCTGGTTGTATCGTCGTTCGGCAGCGGGGCCAGAGTCAGAACCATGCCGATCGAGACAATTCCCAGAAAGAAGATCAGAAGGTACTTCATCAACGCTTTGCGGCTACCACCGCGAAACAGTCGATACATTGCCAACTCCAATAGACATGACTTTCTACCTTAGATTATAGGGTGAGTTGGGGGCCGGAGCAAATCATGATGGTTTTACGTTGGTTTGATGATGAGCTCCAGTGTCCCGGAAGGAGACACTAAACAGCGAGGCAAATCAGGGAGAACGCTCCAAGTGCAACGCCGATCCATGCACGACGGCTTATCTGCTGCCGAAGCAGCAGTGACCCCAATAGAACTCCGATGGGGATTGCGAGCCCGTTAGAGATGGGGTAAACAACGACGCCCGCGTTGCTGCTAACGTGCCCGACGATGCTTAGAGCTAAGATGGTCAGTGAGATGCCAGTCCACATCGAGGCGGCCCCCGCCAGGCACAACCATAGCAAGCCGGGGGGAGGGGCGCTTCGGATAAAAAGCTTTCGAAACAGTACGATCAGGCTGCTCAGTCCAAAGAAATAGAGGGTGAAAAGAGGCGCAGACGTAGCCGGAACAAAGCGGAAAATTGTGAGCGTGCAGCCATTGGTAGCGAAAGCGAGCATGATCCACCACGCCCATCTCGAATTGAGGCCTCCCCTTGTCGCGCCTTCGGCTTCACTCCCACTCCCGATTACGGTCATAGCGGCAACCACCCCGAGGAAGCCTAATCCTTTCGCCAAGTCCAGCTTGTCTCGAAAATAAATAAGCGAAACCGCCACGGGAAGGGCGAGCGACAGGTTCAGGACTGTCCAACTTGCGCCGATATTCCGCTCCCGCGTCGCCATCAGATAAGAGCTTACCGCAACGATATACAAGACAGACGTGATTAACCCCAGAGAAATCATCGCAGGATTGAACAAAGGCAGGCCACGTTTAAGGCTTAGTGCCAGCCCGAAAGTAAACCCGATCCCCTGCATGTAGAGCACGAACTCGAATACGTTATACTTTTTCTTCCCGCCTATTTCATAGACCACGGCGAGGAAGCCATTTGCCACCGCCGCCGCGAGCGCGATCAAGAGTCCGCTAACCATGTGCTTTGCCTCTTGAACTTCGTTACAGGATGCTGGACCAGTGTGGTGCGTCGAAAGTGCCTTTACTGATCACCTCGCCCTTTGGAGGGCGGCGGCTTGCCGCCGCTTTTCTCAAGGCCAGCTTGCTGGCCACGGGAGATTCCTTCAGCGCCCGGAGCCAGCTCGCCGGCGCAAAGCGGCAGCACGCTGCCGCATTCCAAGACTCCCGCATACGTAAAGAAGTGTTGGACG
>JASHTR010000072.1 GCA_030040455.1 Terriglobia bacterium
CTTGTCACTCGTCACTGTTATTGAGTCCTGCCTTGCGGGCTTGCTTTTTATGGCGATCCTTTGTGCAGGTCTGGCGGCCGCCAGTGCCGACACCATTACGCAAACGAACGCGCAGGGGCAAGTCGAGGTCATCCAGACGGATGCCATCGTCATCCACCAAGATTCCTCATCGATCGTCTACAAACATTTTGACCTGAAGGAGCGCCGGGTGGTGAAGGTGCAACTGAACGAGGGCAGCCTTCCCTATCAAGTGACGGTGAGCGGAGCCGACGGACGCCAGCAAATTGTCCGCCTTTGGAAGGAGTTTGGATATACGGCCACCGTGACCGACACCTCCGGAAAAACAACCCAGGTCTATGATACATACGTGGATTTTTTCCCGCCCTCCGGCGTAGGCACGTTTCTTGAATCCGTGCCAGCACGCACTAATTTCCCCCTCCTCCTCGATAACGGCGGTGCCGACGAAATTGATTTTTCCGATATTTCAACTGTCCGGAACCAAGGCGGGCACTTGACCATCACTCTTACCAATGGCCGGGTAGAAGCCGGTAAGTTCCTGATGCCCACCCAGGAACCCGCCATTGCGCACTTCATGGGCATCACGGACCATTATTCATCCGCCAGCCCCGACACTTACGATTTTTCCCTGCCCCTTGCCCAGGTGAAAGAAATCCGCTTTACTCAGCAGTGACGTAGATAGCGATGACTGATGAATTCTGAGTTCTGAATTCATCAGTCGTGCCTTTGCTTTAAAGAAAGCTTGTAGCGCAGCGTTCGTCTTATAACGCTGCAGCGTTCCACAATTTTAGATTGATCGTTTGCATTGGAGGGGTAGCCACGACGAATTCGCTTTTTGAATTCGTCGTGGGTTTTGGGGGATAAGCAAGTATGTAGCGCGGACCTGTTGTTGAGGTCCGCGGCTTTGCGGCTTTTCCATTCTCTTTCGACGAAAAACCTCGAAAAGCCGCAAGGTCAAAAAGCGCTACTCGCGCGCGTTTCCGGGGAAGCTGGAGTTTGATTGTTCCCTACCGCGCGCTCTCTCTTGTGATATTGTAAGGCAGACCGATCGCACTTTCGAGGTTATGTGATGGAAAAATGCGCAAATGGTTTGCGGTTTCTGTTGCCTATTCTTCTGATATTGATTTCCATCTGCGCGCCGGAAACGGCCTCCGCCGTTTCGCCGCTCTTCCGGCGTGGCTACGCGGTGATTCCTGAGCCGCAGCAAGTGGAATTCGAAGGCGGAGATTTTGAGTTTGGAAACGGCTGGCGACTCAAGCTAGGCTCCGGCGTCAAGGCCGATGATATCGCGGTGGAAAGTTTGAAGGAGGGGCTTCTAAACCGTTATGGAATCCGCTTGGCAACGGAAAGGACCGGCCAGAAATCGGGCGGCACGATTACCCTTGCGATTCAGCCCGGGTCGGTGCCGATTGGCAAAGTGACGGACAAAAATAAAGAGGCGATTGAATCGCAGGCCTACAAACTGGAACTGGCGAACGACGGGATTCAAATCATCGCCAATGCGCCGCCGGGGTTGTTCTACGGCGTCGAGACGCTGGTGCAACTGGTGAAGCCCGCCAAAGGGAAGCTCTGGCTTCCGGGCGGCACGATCACGGACTGGCCAGACCTCGAACTGCGGAACATCTACTGGGACGACAACCATCATCTCGAGCGCATTGACGTGCTGAAAAAAGCGTTGAAGCAGGCGGCGTTTTACAAAATCAACGGGTTTGCAATCAAGCTGAACGGGCATTTTGAATATTCGAGCGCCCCGGCCGTTGTGGACCCTTATGCGCTTTCGCCCGGCGAGCTGCAGGATTTGACGAATTACGGGTTGCGCTATCACATCCAGTTGATTCCATATCTCGATGCGCCGGCGCACATTGCCTTCATCTTGAAACACCCGGAGTACGCCCGCTTGCGCGAGTTCCCGGATAGCAACTATGAACTTTGCACCGCCAATCCGGATTCCTACAAGCTGCTCGACGGAATGTATCAGAACCTGCTGGACGCCAACCAGGGCGTGAAGTATTTTGTGCTTTCGACGGACGAGCCTTATTACGTGGGGCTTGCGGATAACGAACAGTGCCATTCGGCAGAGCTGGCCAAGCAGTTGGGCAGCGTGGGCAGGGTAGAAGCGCAATTCCTGGACAAAGCGGCGGGGTACCTGCACGATCGTGGGCGGACGGTAATCTTCTGGGGGGAATATCCATTGAAGCCGGAGGATATTCTCTTCCTCCCTCCCTATCTGGTCAATGGAGAGGCTTACGGGCCAGAATTCGATCTTGCGTTCAAAGCTCATGGCATCCGGCAGATGATTTATACCTCCACCGAGGGTGACGAGCCTCTTTTCCCCAACTATTACTCGCTGCCTCCATCGGAGTTGTACAACTCCAGCCACACAGGGCACGTATTGCAGCAGATGTTCGATACGCTTTCCTCCGGCTCCGCGAGACAGAATGCTGATTTGATGGGCATGTTTATTGCCGGATGGGGCGACGAAGGTTTGCATCCTGAGACCTTCTGGCTGGGCTATGCGACGGGGCCAAGCTGGGGCTGGCATCCGGGTACGCCGAGTCCGAGCGAGGCGGAGAGCAACTTCCTCCGGTTATTTTACGGGCAGGGAGCAACGGACATGGCGCGCGTTTATCAGCTTATGAGCACGCAGGCAGAGTTCTGGTCGAGCACCTGGGACACAGAGCCATCGTCCGCGCGAAAACCCATTTTCGGCAACTCATACGGAATTTTCAAAGTGCGGCGTCCCGCGGACGATCAAACGCTGCCGCTGCCAGCTACGCCGGAAGGCAAATACCTGAGGTTGTCCTTCGACTGGGGCATGGAGAACGAGCGACGCGTCAAGATGGCCGAAGCGGCCATGCCCGCCGTCAATGACCTTTCGGATTTGCTTTACGAAAACCTCCGCTCCGCCCAGTTCAACCACTATAGCCTGGAAGTGTTCTTGTCGATCGCAGGCCTCTACCGGCAAAACCTCGAAATGATTCAGGAAATGAACGAGATCGAGAACTCATTGAAGGAGGCCGAAGCTGCCGCGGCCCAGGTGCAATTTAACCGGGCCGTCTTAGCTCTCGACCGCGCCCTCGATATCGCGCAGCAAATCAAAGACCAACGGAATAAGGTTCTCGAAAGCGCAGTGAATACCTGGTATCAGAGCTGGTATCCGCGCGTCGGTGAGGCCAACGGCCGGCGATATTTGAACGTGGTGGATGACGTGAAGGACCACTTGCCCGTGCGGACGGTGGACATGAGCTATCTGGTTTACCGGGAAATGATCCTGCCTTTGGGTCAATGGTTCCAACAGGTTGAAACGGCGCGCAATCGATACGCGCAAGCCCATAACCTCCCGGCTCGTGCTGACGAACTCGATTGGGACGACACCCAGGCGATTCGTTAAGGCGCAGCGTCGTTATGCCAGGCTTATCCTTGCACAACAGGTTCGTGCTCTACGCTACTCGAGGTCGCCAACTGAATCACCTCGGCCAAATGCAGGGCGCGGCGGCCGGTGGTCTGTTCGATCTGCTCGCGACAACTAAAGCCGCTGGCAACGATGAGTGTTTCAGGGGCGGCGTTCCGCACCGCAGGCAGGAGCACCCGCTCGCCCGCCCGAATGGAAACCTCATAATGCGCTTTTTCATATCCGAAGCCGCCCGCCATGCCGCAACAGCCCGAGTCGAGGAGCTCAAAAGACACGCCCAACCGGTTAAGTATTTCGAGCTCACCCGCCATCCCCGCCAGCGCTTTCTGGTGACAGTGACCGTGAACCAGAGCCTTCCGGGCGAGCGCGGCTGGCCGGTAATCCCGCTGAGCAAGGAAATCACCCAATAGAAAGCTCTGCCGCCTGAGCCGGGCGGCAACTTCATCGCGAGGGAAAAAATTTCCAAGCTCATCCAGGAAAACGGAGTGGCAACTCGGCTCAAGAAATATTACGGGTACGCCCGACATGATCTCGGAATGCAAAGCATCCAGAACTTGCCTCAGCTTGCGCCGGGCGAGAACCAACATGCCATAGTCATAGAGCGGCCGGCCGCAACAGAGAATCCTTTGGGGAATTTCGACCCTAAATCCCGCTGCTTCAAGAACTTTCACTGCTGCCTGAGCCACGTGAGGGGTGAAGTAGTTATTGAAGGTGTCCGGCCAAAGGATGACTTCTTCTGCGCCTGCCGGCTCGCGCCGCTCGAACCACTGTCGGAAGGTTGTCGAGGCGAGAGACGGAATCCTGCGTTCCGGGGCAATGCCCGCCACAGCCTTTACCATCGCTTCGAGCGGTACGGATTGCGTAAGGAAATTTGCGATTCCAGGAACGCGGGAAGCCAGCCGCGCCCAGCGAAAGATAAGGCCAAAGGCGTAAGCGGAGAGAGGACGCAGCCGGCCTTGGTAATAATGGCTAAGAAATTCTGCCTTGTAGGCCGCCATATCCACATTCACCGGGCATTCGGTCTTGCACCCTTTGCAGGCAAGGCAGAGGTCGAGCGCCTCCCGGACACGCGGATCGTGCCAGCCCTTGTTGAGTACTTCGCCGTGAAGCATTTCAAAGAGCATGCGTGCGCGGCCCCGCGTTGAGTGCCGTTCCTCGCGCGTCACCATGTAGCTCGGGCACATCGTTCCGCCCTCTTCGCGCCGGCATACGCCGATGCCGATGCAGCGCATCGCAGCTTCTTCAAAACGTCC
>JASHTR010000073.1 GCA_030040455.1 Terriglobia bacterium
GATCGCCTGCGCCCCTCGCAACGCGGTTAGACGCGCGCCCTCCGGGTACCACTGGTCCCAGCAGATGAGCGCACCAACGCGGCCTACGCGCGTCTCAAAAGCCTGGAAACCAAGGTCACCCGGGGTGAAATAATATTTCTCGTAATAGGCTGGATCGTCGGGAATATGCATCTTGCGGTAGAGGCCGGCTATTTCCCCGGTTGCATCGATCACCGCGGCGCTGTTGTGGTAAATGCCCGCGGCTCGCCGCTCAAAAACCGGTGCGACAACTACCGTATCCGTATCCTTTGCGGCTTTCCCCAAAGCCTCCGTGGTAGGTCCGGGAATCGGCTCGGCAAGGTCAAAGAATGCCGTTTCCTCGGTCTGGCAGAAATACGGTGTGCGGAAAAGCTCCGGCAGGCAGACGAGCTTCACTCCCTGTCCTGCCGCTTCCCGGATTAACTGAATCGCCTTGCCGAGATTCGCGCCGGAATCGGAGCCGCAGGCCATTTGAATCACCGCCAGTTTGAACTGCTTTGCCATTCTCGCCATCCTACACAATATCTTCTATTTCCTCCAAACAAATCCTGAGAGCTTGTTGAAGACCTCTCCCCCATGCCATTCTGAGGAGTAAAGCGGTCCTGAGCGGTAGCGAAGGAAGAATCCCCGCATTTATTTGGATTCTCCAATACAGGGACTCTTCGCTGCGCTCAGAATGACATGGCTGCGCTGTTTTTCAGCATGCTGCCGAGACCATCTTGACTTCAAACGTCTCCCCTCGCTACATTGGGGCTTAAAACCTTGAATCCTTCCTAAAATGATAGGGGTTTCTTGAGCTATCTCAAGCGCAACGTTCTTGCTCTCCAGGATTTCACTTATCTTACTGTCCGGGCTTTTGGCAATGCATTGAGTCCGCCCCGCTATTACGACGATACGATCGCGCAAATGGACGTGATTGGTGTTGGTTCGTTGCCCATCGTTCTGCTAACGGGTTTTTTTACGGGCGCGGTCATGGCGTTGCAGCTTTATCGCACGCTGGGGAACTTCGGGGAAGTCGGGCTGCTGGGCGAGGCGGTGTCGGTTGCCGTGGTGCGCGAATTGGGCCCGGTGCTCACGGCGCTGGTGGTGGCAGGCCGAAACAGTTCCGGCATCGCTTCGGAAATCGGCTCGATGCTGGTGAGCGAGCAGATCGACGCCTTGCGGGCGCTCGGCACGGACCCCTTGCGCAAACTGGTTTCCCCACGGTTGTATGCGACGCTCATCACGCTGCCGGTCCTGACCGTCCTCGCGGACTTCCTCGGGATGCTGGGTGGTTACCTGGTGAGCTCCACCATTGCCAAATTGACCAGCGCGGAGTATTGGACGACGGCGTACCAATCCTTGACCCTTCGCGATCTGACGCAAGGCCTTATCAAACCTGTTATCTTTGCCGTCATCATCTCGTTGGTGGGCTGCTATTTTGGATTGAGGACGGAGGGCGGAACAGAGGGGGTTGGCAAAGCTACAACTCAGGCAGTGGTGGTTGCCTCCGTGCTGATTATTTTAATCGATTTCTTCATTACCCGCTTCCTGATCGGAATTCATTTCGCGTGAGCGTGACTGAAAAAATCACGGGCGACTGCCATGCGGAGCCGATTCGCCCTTTCCCTGGCGAATCGCTCTGAGTGGAGCGAAGAGTAAACCCTGCGAAGTATCCTTATAAGCTTTCGACTCTCGGCTTTGAACTTTCAATTTTCAACCTGTCTTGGCGTCTTTGCGAGCGGACGTTCACTTTTCCACATCTTCTCAGCGACTGCTAAAAATACGCTCGTCACGGGTTCCCCAGCTTCCATTCGACCTGAGCCAGGATGCTGCCCAGGATTTTTGCATCGTGATTTGAAAGGCCGCGCTCCACAAGCGCCCGGCGCAGTTTGATGAGTGTTGCTGCCCGGCCCTTCGGCGCGAGATACCCTGTTTTGTCCAGCACGCTCGCGGCACGCTCCAGAAGATGCTCAAGGGATTGAAGGCTGGCCGGCGGAGAAATGCGGATGCGGACTGCCGGCAGGGCTTGCGAGCCGTTCAGGCGGCGGGGTACTTCGCTCGCCTTCTTTTTCCGCCACCGGGCCAATTCAAAGCAGCAAACGGCCACAGCCTGTCCCAGGTTCATCGACGGGCATTCCAGCATGGTCGGAATCCTGACGAGCGCATGGCAATAGCTGAGGTCTTCGTTCGAAAGACCGGTCTTTTCCGAGCCGAACAGAAGCGCCGCCTTCCGATGCCCCCTCTGCCTCTCAAGCCACTCCTTCAATTCATCAAGGGGGATAAGATTGCGGTCCAGCACCCGCCGCTCGCCCGAAGTGGTTCCGAGCAGCAGGGTTGCGCCTCCGACGGCTTCCTTAAGCGACTCTGCACGGCGCGCGGAGCGCATCACCCTCTCGGCGCCAATAGCGGAGCGCACCTCTTGCCATACCGGGTCATAAGGAGCCACCACCGCCAGCTCGCCAAAACCGAAGTTGGCCATGGCGCGCGCAGCCGCTCCGATGTTCAGCGGGTTCCGGGGACGCGCAAGCACGATCCGCCAGCTTAAGTTGCCACCATTCATGGCACTCGATTCTAGCAAAGATCGAGAGGGGTTCGGAAATAACGGGACAACGGTCGGTAGGGGCCAGGGACGAATGAGCTTTTCAATTCGTCCTTTCATGCCTTCAGAGGCTTTCCGTACGTCGGGAGCAGAGCTGCTCCCCGCACTCAAAACTGAGGCGTTACAAAAAAGCTCGAAAAGCCCTGCGTCGCTTTTTTGAGCTTCGTGGGTGCTGTGAAGCGAGATGAGCGACCGTGAGAAAATCAGAAGACGAACAAACAGCCTCACGCGAAGGCGCAAAGCCGCAAGGGGACGCAGAGAAACTCGAGGAGTTCCACATGGCGTTTCTTGGCGCCTTGGCGTCTTTGCGAGAGGCTTTTCATTTTTTCATGCTTTCAGAGGCTTTCCGCGCATCGGGGGGCAGAGCCGTCCCCGCACTCGAAACTGAGACGTTACAAAAAAGCTTGAGAAGCCGCGCGCCGCTTTGGCTGCGACTCTGCCGCGCCGCACCGCGCTCCTGCTATACTGGAATGCTCCAATGACGGCTGAACAAATCACCAAAATGCTCCAACAGGTTCGGAAGGGTAAGTTGAGGGTTGAGGCTGCCGTCGAGCGTCTCCGCGACCTTCCCTACGAAGATTTGGGATACGCCAAAATCGACCATCATCGGTCGCTCCGGCAAGGCTTTCCTGAAGTCATTTTCGGCCGCGGCAAAAGCCCCGAGCACGTGGAAGGCGTCGTTCGCCGGATGTTGCCGCGCAAACACAACATTCTGATTACGCGCGGTGACGAAGCGCTCTTTCGCCGCATTCGGAAGCTCGCCCCAAAGGCCGAGTTCCATCCGCTTTCAGGCACGATTGCCGTGCGCGTGGACCGCACGGTGCGCGGCAAGGGGAACATCCTGGTGGTTTCCGCCGGGACCACCGATATTCCCGTGGCTGAAGAAGCGCTGATTACGGCGGAGACGATGGGCAATCGCGTGCAGTCGCTCTATGATGCGGGTGTGGCCGGCATTCACCGCCTGCTCGGCGAGAGCCACCTGCTGCGCGACGCGCGCGTCATCATCTGTGCGGCGGGCATGGAGGGCGCGCTGCCAAGCGTGGTGGCGGGACTGGTGGGAGTTCCGGTGATTGCCGTGCCCACCAGCGTTGGCTATGGCGCCAGCTTCCACGGACTCGCCGCTCTGCTCGGCATGTTGAATAGCTGCGCTTCAAACGTCGCTGTCGTCAATATTGATAATGGATTCGGCGCCGGATACCTGGCCAGCATCATCAACCGGCTGTGACCGGGTGCTGAGGAATTTCTGTGGCGGGTCATTCCGAGGAGTGGGCATGACGCTTCGCGACGCCCACAGAGCATGAAAATGGCGCCGAAGTTATTCCCGCGTGAAATGAACTTGCGTGATTGCATTGCATTACTTCTGGTCGCCGTGGGGAGCTTGGGCGGCCTCGCAGCCCAGGCAGGGTTCTCGCAAGGCCTTCCACCCGTAGCGCATGATCTTGATGCGCGGCTTGCCAAGTGGCAACCCGTGAAAATGCCTCTTGATGCCTCGCGCCTTACTTCGCGCGAGCGGGAGATGGTGGAAGACCTCGTCGAGGCATCGCAGGATCTGGATGACATTTATTGGCGGCAAAGCGATCCTCAAGGGCTTGCCCTCTACAAGCGGCTCGAAGGCGACACGGATCCTCGGGCAGTGAAAATCCGCCGGATGCTCATGATTAACGGCGGGCGATTCGACCTGATTGACGACAACACCCCTTTTGTTGGTACAGAGCTTTACTCGCCCGATTGCGGTCTTTACCCCTCGGGTCTCACCCGGCAGGAAATCGAGCAGTACGTCCTCGATCACCCAACGCAAAAATCGGCCGTTTACAGCCCCTACACCATCATCGAGCGCAAGGGGCAAGAGCTTGTTGCCATTCCCTACCACGAGGCTTATAAGCCGTTTCTCGCGCGCGCCGCCGGCCGGCTCCGCCAAGCAGCCTCGCTGAGCGACGATTCCGCCTTTGCCCGGTTCCTTCAAATGCGCGCGGAGGCCCTGCTGACGGACAATTATTTCCCCAGCGACCTCGCCTGGCTGGACTTGAAAAATCCGAAATTCGATGTGATCTTCGCTCCCTATGAGACTTACCTGGACAACGTTCTCGGCGTGAAGACTTCTTACGGCGCGGCAGTGTTGATCCGTAATGACGCCGAAAGCCGCAAGCTTGAGCTCTACCAGCGGTATGTGCCTGAGATTCAGAACGCCCTCCCCGTGCCCGTCGAAGATCGCCCTTCGCTCGGCGGCCGTCTGACGCCGATGGAAGTGATGGATAGCCCGTTCCGCGCGGGCGACCTGAGGCATGGCTACCAGGCCGTGGCCGACAATCTGCCCAACGACCCGCGCATCCATGCCGAGAAGGGAACTAAGAAAATCTTCTTTAAAAATTTTATGGACGCGCGCGTCAACTACGTTATCCTGCCTCTCGCCCGACGCCTGATGGAGCCAAAGCAGGCCGCGCAGGTTTCCGGCGAAGACTACTTGACGTTTACGATCCTGCACGAGATCTCGCACGGCCTGGGTCCGGCCTTTGCGCGCAAAAACGGCCGGCAGGTGGATATTCGCGCGGCCATCGGGCCAACCTATGCGGGGCTCGAAGAAGCCAAGGCGGATGTGGTGGGGATGTACGGCTTAAAATGGCTGGTTGACCGTGGCGCGCTGCCTCGAAGCCAGCTCGACGGATATTATGCCTCCTATGTGGCGGGCCTGCTTCGCACTGTGCGCTATGGTGTCCGAGAAGCGCACGGGCAGGCGGAAATGATGGAATTCAATTACCTTTCCGAAAAGGGAGCGTTAAAGCATGACCGGGCTTCTGGCCGCTACGTGGTGGACTATGCGCGGATGCCCGATTCCCTCGCAACCCTTGCCCGGATTCTGCTCCAGGTCGAAGCAACTGGAGACCGCGCAAAGGCCGAAGCGTGGTTCAAACATTATGACGTGATGCCTTCCGAGCTCGTTGCCGCGCTTGAAACAGCCGGCGACGTGCCCGTCGACGTCGACCCCATTTTTTCCTTCCATCCTCAAATTCAGTAATCCTCCCCGTTAAGGGTGCTGAGGAACTACAGCCGTCAGGTAGCGCAGCGTTCGCCTTGTAAAGCTGCGGCGTTTACCGGTTATCCAGCCAAAGACCGCAGGGTCCGAATGCGGACCCTACGCTACAATCCCTATGCGATAGAGAGATGAAATAAGGGTGGGCGCCAGGGTCAACCGCTTTTGGGTTGGCCGTGGATTTTTGTCTACGGGAAGGATCCACGGTTAGAGAATCACTGACCGTGGCTACCGCTCTGCTGTTATTTCGCGCCAATCACGGTCTCGTCGGCGGGGGCATCGGCGGGCTCCGCCGCGGATGCACTCCGCTGAATTCGCATCCCGTAAAAGGATTGATACACGAAGAAAAACGAGATCGCAAAAAACACGGCCGCCAAAACATGGGTTAAGAGGCCCCCCGTCTGAGACGTCAGCCTGACCGCAAGCTCTACGGCCAGCAGTCCGAAAAGAGTCGTGAACTTGATAATTGGATTCAGCGCCACAGAGGAAGTATCTTTGAACGGGTCTCCCACCGTATCGCCGACGACGGTTGCGTCGTGAAGGGCCGTGCCTTTTTGCTTCAACTCCACCTCGACAATCTTTTTGGCGTTGTCCCAGGCCCCGCCCGCATTGGCCATGAAGATGGCCTGATAGAGACCGAAGATAGCAATCGAGATCAGGTAGCCAATGAAGAAGAAGGGGTCAAGAAAGGCGAAGGCCAGCGTGGCGAAGAATACCGCGATGAAGATGATGATCATTCCCTTCTGCGCGTACTGGGTGCAGATTTCGACAACTTTTTTGCTGTCGATGACGGAAGCTTTCTCGGTTCCCTCAAGATGGATATTCGCTTTGATGAATTCTACCGCACGATAGGCGCCGGTGGTGACGGCCTGGGTTGAGGCCCCGGTGAACCAGTAGATGACAGCTCCGCCCGTCACAAGGCCCAGGACGAAGGGCGCGTAGAGAAGCGAAAGCTTGCTGACGTTCTGAGTGAGGCCAAGTGTGAGCGCCATAATGATCGAAAAGATCATGGTCGTCGCGCCGACCACGGCAGTGCCGATCAGCACCGGTTTGGCCGTCGCCTTGAACGTATTGCCCGCGCCATCGTTAGCTTCCAGCATCTCCTTGGCCCGCTCAAAGTCCACGTCCACGCCGTAGTCCTTCATCATTTCCTGGCGGACGCCGGGTGCCTGCTCGATCAGCGAAAGCTCGTAAATCGACTGCGCATTGTCCGTTACCGGCCCGTAGGAATCGACGGCGATGGTAACCGGGCCCATGCCGAGAAACCCGAATGCCACCAGGCCGAAGGCGAAGACGGGCGCAGCGAGCATGATATGTTCCAACCCCTCGACGCTCACCCAGGAACCGATCGCCATGAGAATCACCATGACGAGTCCCAGGTAGTAGGAGGAGTAATTGCCCGCCACAAAGCCGGAAAGAATGTCGAGCGACGCTCCTCCTTCCCGCGCCGAAGCCGTCACTTCCTTGACGTGTCGGGACTCGGTGGAGGTGAACACTTTCACCAGCTCCGGGATGACGGCGCCGGCCAGCGTGCCGCACGAAACAATAATGGAGAGCTTCCACCAGAGCGAAGGGTCGCCTCCCAGATCGGGAAGGATGAACCAGGAAGACAGGAAGGTTAGCCCGA
>JASHTR010000074.1 GCA_030040455.1 Terriglobia bacterium
GCAGGGTCGCGCGTCCTACACGATGCACTTCCTGCGCTACGAGCCGGTACCGGGCAACATTGAAGCCGAGATTGTGGCGAAGGTGCAGGGCAAGGCGGTGGCGAGCTAGCGTCTATAGGGTTAAGGCGCGAGGGAAAAGAAGTCGAGATCAACTCTTCTGGAGGCGAGGTTTAGTAGTTTACCGAAAAACTTATCCGGTGATGTCATGCTGAGCGAAGCGAAGCATCTCCGTATTTGTGAGATGAAACAAATGCAGGGATCCTTCGTCGCCTTCGGCTCCTCAGGATGACAAGCCGGGGTTTAGAGGAGCAAAGAAAACATGGCCAAAGAAAAATTTGACCGATCGAAACCACACATGAACATTGGGACGATCGGGCACATCGATCATGGGAAGACGACGCTGACAGCAGCCATCACGAAGGTGTTGTCGAAGAACAACCCGAAGGTGCACTTCCGGGCGTTCGATACCATTGACAACGCGCCGGAAGAGAAAGCTCGCGGGATCACAATTGCGATCGCACACGTGGAGTACGAGACGAAGAACCGGCACTATGCGCACGTGGATTGCCCGGGGCACGCCGACTACATCAAGAACATGATTACGGGGGCGGCGCAAATGGACGGGGCGATTCTGGTGGTGGCGGCGACGGACGGGCCAATGCCGCAGACACGGGAACATGTGCTGCTGGCGCGGCAGGTCAACGTGCCCTACATCGTGGTTTTCATGAACAAGTGTGACGCCGTGGAGGATCCGGAGTTGCTGGAGTTAGTGGAAGTGGAAGTCCGTGACTTGCTGAACAAATACAATTTTCCGGGAGATAAGGTGCCCGTCGTGCGGGGGAGCGCGCTCAAGGCGCTGGAAGGAGATGCCGCCGCGGAGAAGTCAATTCTGGAGTTGATGGACGCGGTGGATACGTATATCCCGCTCCCCCAGCGCGAGATTGACAAGCCGTTTCTGATGCCGGTGGAGGACATTTTTTCAATTTCCGGCCGCGGGACGGTGGTAACGGGAAGAGTGGAACGAGGCAAGGTGAAGGTGCAGGAAGAGGTGGAGATTGTGGGGCTGAGGCCGGAGTCCTTCAAGCGGGTGGTGACGGGAGTGGAGATGTTTAAGAAGCTTTTGGACGAGGGTCAGGCCGGGGACAATATCGGGGTGTTGTTGAGGGGGACAGAGAAAGACGATGTAGAGCGTGGGATGGTGCTGGCCAAGGCGGGGTCCATTACGCCTCACACGAAGTTTAAGGCGGAAACTTACATATTGACCAAGGAAGAAGGAGGAAGGCACACGCCATTTTTCAGCGAGTATCGACCTCAGTTTTATTTCCGGACGACGGACGTGACGGGAGTGGTGCAGTTGCCTTCAGGGACGGAGATGGTGATGCCGGGGGACAACGTGGCCCTGGAGATCGAGTTGATAACGCCCATCGCGATGGAGAAGGGCTTGCGGTTTGCGATCCGTGAAGGCGGACACACCGTGGGCGCGGGCACGGTCACCGAGGTAATGCAGTAGGCGCCATTATGCTTCACGAAAAAATCAGAATTCGCTTGAAGGGATACGACCACCGTATTTTAGACCAGGCGGCGGCGGAAATTGTTTCAACGGCCAAGAGGAACGGCGCGCAGGTGGCAGGGCCTATTCCGCTTCCCACGGTCAAGAACAAGTATTGCGTGCTTCGCTCGCCGCACACGGACAAAAAGTCACGGGAACAGTTTGAAATTCGCACTCACAAACGTTTAGTCGACATTCTGGAGCCCTCGGGCGCTACGATTGACGCATTGACCAAGTTAGATCTTCCCTCGGGAGTGGATATTGAGATCAAGGCATTTGGCAAGGAGCACACGAAGTAGGAAATGAGGTCGCAGGTTACAGGGAACAGCGCATGGTGAACGGCATACTTGGTAAAAAGCTCGGCATGACGCAAGTGTTCGAAGAGAACGGAGACGCTGTTCCTGCAACCCTCCTCAAAGCGGGTCCGTGCGTTGTGATGCAAAGGAAGACCACCGGCAAAGATGGCTATGAGGCCGTCCAGTTAGGGCTGGTCGAACTGCCGGGTCCCAAGCGGGTCACTAAGGCGGTGGAAGGGCATTTTAAGAAGGCCGGAGCCAATCCGGCGCGTTTTCTTCGGGAAATGCGTCTCGGCACGGGCGAGGAGAGTATAAAGGCGGGTGACAAGGTGCTGGTGGATCAGTTCCAGCCAGGCGAGTACGTGGACGTAGTAGGTGTTTCGAAGGGACGAGGATTCGCGGGTTTCCATAAGCGCCATCACTTTGGTGGCGGAGGGGGCTCGCACGGCTCGATGTTTCATCGTGCGCCGGGCTCGATTGGGGCGTCCGCCTTCCCGTCGCGGGTTTTGAAAGGGATGAAGGCGGCAGGCCACATGGGCGCATGCCGGGTTACCGTTCGCAACCTGCGGGTACTGAGAGTTCTTCCGGAGGACCATGCGCTCGTTGTCGAGGGCGCCGTGCCGGGGCCTGACGGGGCGTACGTGGTGGTGAGAAAGGCGAAGGCGCCGAAACGTAAGGCGCGCGGAGGAGCGACAGAGCAATCCGCAATGCCACAGAAGAAGTAGCCTGCGGGGCGAGCTTCTGAGGACAAAAATGGCGACGGTGGAAATCAAAAATCTGGA
>JASHTR010000075.1 GCA_030040455.1 Terriglobia bacterium
GGTGCGGGGCGCGCTGCTGGACCAGCTCCGAGTTTCCTCCGCCCTGCTGCGGACAAAGCCGGAACGGGCACGGGAGATAACACAACATGCTCAGAATCACGCTGATTCGAGAGTCTCAGCCGCCCACGCTCAAGCTGGAAGGTAAGCTGAGCGGTCCATGGGTCAACGAACTGGAGCACACCTGGAGCGAAATTTCGCAACCTGATCCAGAACGAACGGCCGTGGTGATCGACTTATCGGATGTCACCTTCATTAGCTCCGAAGGACGGAAGCTGTTGAAGTCGATGTTTCGGCAAGGAGCGAATCTTCAGAGCCGCTCTTTGATGACGCAATTCATTCTCGGCCAGATCAAGAAGGCTTCCAACGGTTACTGTGCAACTGAAAATGGAGGATAGCATGACGTCGCCGGATAATTTAGGACTTACAGGCAGCAGCCTGAATTGTTCGCTGAAGTCCGAAAGTTTCTTCTGTAACCTTTCCGGAAAAACCCTGAATGCGCTCGATCGTATCAAGTTCAGTAGTGGTTATCCGAAAGGGGCGATCTTGTTCGCGGAGCAGGAAGCTCCTCGGGGAGTATTTATACTCTCGAAGGGCCGCGTTAAGCTTTCCATGACTTCAAGCGAGGGGAAAAGTGCCATCTTGCGGATCGCAGACGCGGGCGAAGTCCTTGGCCTCCACGCGGTGGTTTCAAACCAACCCTACCAGTCGAGCGCCGAAGCGTTGGAACCCTGCGATGTGAGCTTCGTTCGGCAAGAGGACTTCCTGCGTTTTCTTCGTGAAAACCCGGAGGCCTCACTCCGTGCGGCGCAGCAGCTCAGCCAAAATTACCACATTGCCTGCGAGCAAGTGCGGTCTATCGGGTTAGCACACTCGGCGGTGGGGAAACTGGCCGGGTTCTTGTTGCTATGGGCGACGAAAGGTCAACCCGCAAGAGAGGGCACAAGGGTGCTGTTGACTCTAACCCATGAAGAGATTGGGCAGATGATCGGCCTTTCCCGCGAAACGGTCACTCGCACGATGGGGGATTTCAGGCACCGTCAATGGGTGAGTATCAGAGGCGCGACCCTCGTGATTCAGAACAAGAGCGCGCTTGAGCAATTCGCAGGAATGTAGAATGGCTAAAGGCCATTCCGGCGAACGGCCAAGGGCGATTGAGATTTTCGTTGATTTTCCCGTTGAATACGAGCTGAGAGGAACTTTCGGCGTTCCTGTCTAGCCATCCCGACGCCGCCTTCAGCATCGTCGAACGGCTCAGCACTCGTCTGGGCTTCGTGCTTCACCAACTTCGTTCGGCTTCAACAGCCAATCTGCAGAAACCGCCAAATTAGTATGGGCCACAACATCAAACCTACCTTGTGTTCTTTTCACCACATTGGATGTTAACCTCAGCAGAGACGAAAGGAGCTTCCGAATGGTTCGAAGGAATTCGAATGCCGGAGTGAGCGCGCAGACGCCAGGTGCGCCTTTATCCCCCGACGAATTGCGTAAAATCAATGCCTACTGGCGGGCGGCTAACTATCTCTCCGTGGGCCAGATATATCTCTATCAAAATTCTCTGCTGCGCGATCCACTAAAGCCAGAGCACATCAAGCCGCGCCTGCTTGGCCATTGGGGCACCACGCCCGGCTTGAATTTCGTCTACGTGCACCTGAACCGGGCGATCAAGAAATACGATTTGAACGCGATTTACATCGCTGGGCCTGGCCACGGTGGTCCGGGCCTTGTGGCAAACACGTATTTGGAGGGGACGTATAGCGAGCTTTATCCCCATATCCCCCAGAACGGTGAGGGGATGGAGCGGTTGTTCAAGCAGTTTTCTTTTCCTGGCGGCGTGCCCAGCCACGTTGCGCCCGAAACTCCAGGATCGATCCATGAAGGCGGGGAATTAGGTTACGCGATGGCGCACGCCTATGGCGCTGCATTCGACAACCCGGATCTGCTCGTCTGCTGCGTGGTGGGCGATGGCGAGGCGGAGACTGGGCCGCTCGCCGCAAGCTGGCACTCCAACAAGTTCCTCAACCCCGTCCGTGACGGCGCGGTTCTCCCGATTCTTCATCTGAACGGCTACAAGATTAACAACCCCACAGTCCTCGGGCGAATCAGCAGCCAGGAGTTGACCGCTCTTTTCGACGGTCTGGGTTACAAACCATATTTTGTCGAGGGCGACCAACCGGAAGCGATGCACCAACTTATGACAGAAACGCTCGAAACCATCATCCAGGAAATTCACTCGATTCAAAGCACAGCGCGAACGAAAGGCTACGCGGGCCGTCCCGTCTGGCCCATGATCGTTCTTCGCACCCCGAAGGGTTGGACCGGGCCCAAGGTTGTGGACGGAAAGCCGGTAGAAGGTACGTATCGCGCTCATCAGGTTCCTATCTCGACTCCGAGAACCAATCCCGACCATCTGAGATTGCTGGAAGAGTGGATGAAGAGCTACCGGCCCGAGGAACTTTTTGATCGAGACGGCAAACTGATTCAAGAGCTCGGGGAGCTCGCCCCAGAAGGAAACCGCCGCATGGGCGCTAATCCACATGCGAATGGGGGATCATTATTGCGAGACCTCGCCATGCCGGATTTTCGGGACTACGCGGTGACCGTAGCCAAGCCAGGTGACAGCACGGCAGAGTGCACTCGTGCATTAGGGAAGTTCCTGCGTGACGTGATGCGGATGAATCCCACCAACTTTCGTGTCGTGGGGCCAGACGAAACCGCTTCCAATCGCCTCGAAGCCCTGTTTGAGGTTACCGACAAGGTTTTCACGGGCGACATTCTGCCGACGGACGATCACCTTTCCCCCAACGGACGCGTGATGGAAGTGCTCAGCGAGCACATGTGCCAGGGGTGGCTGGAGGGATATCTTCTCACGGGGCGTCATGGCTTGTTCTCGTGTTACGAGGCCTTCATTCACATTGTGGATGCCATGTTTAACCAGCACGCGAAGTGGCTGAAGGTGACGCGGCAGATTCCTTGGCGCCGGCCCATTGCATCGCTCAATTATCTGCTCACCTCTCACGTCTGGCGGCAGGACCACAATGGCTTCAGCCACCAGGACCCCGGCTTCATCGATCATGTGGTGAACAAGAAGGCAGACATCGTTCGCGTTTATCTGCCGCCCGATGCCAACACACTGCTCTCCGTGGCCGATCATTGTCTTCGCAGCCGACATTACGTCAACGTGATTGTCGCCGGGAAGCAACCGGAGCTTCAGTGGCTGGATATGGATTCGGCGGTGAAGCACTGCACCGCCGGTATCGGGATCTGGGAGTGGGCATCAACCGATCAAGGGGACGAACCGGATGTTGTGATGGCGTGTGCGGGCGACGTCCCGACGCTCGAAACACTGGCCGCAGTCAACCTGTTACGGCAGCATTTTTCGGATATCAAGATCCGCGTGATCAATGTGGTGGACCTGATGACGCTCCAACCTTCCACAGAGCATCCGCACGGCCTCTCGGACCGAGAGTTCGATTCAATGTTCACCGTCGATAAGCCGATTATCTTTGCCTATCACGGCTACCCGTGGCTGATCCATCGTCTCACATACCGCCGCATGAACCACGCCAATCTGCACGTTCGCGGTTATAAGGAAGAAGGAACGACGACAACGCCCTTCGATATGGTCGTGCTCAATGACCTCGATCGTTTTCATTTAGCGGGAGATGTTGTCGATCGGGTTCCGCGGCTCATGCGCCTGGGCGGGCATTTCAAGCAATTCCTGCGCGACAAGCTCGTTGAGCACAAGCAATACATCTGCCGCTATGGTGAAGATATGCCGGAAATTCGTGACTGGAAGTGGCCATACTAAGCTATCAGCAGTCAGCTTTCAGCAATCAGCGGTCAGCTTTCAGCAAGTAACCGGGTAGCCCGGTGAGGGCTTTTGTGATCGCGGGCCTTGCGTCGTGACGCACCAACAATAGATTCCCAATTGACCGGGGCCAGCGCCTGATCGTTCTTTTGTTGAAAGCTGATTGGCGACAGCTTCTAAAATGAAGATCCT
>JASHTR010000076.1 GCA_030040455.1 Terriglobia bacterium
CACCCAGTCGGGCAATATCTGGACCCTGACGGACCGTGACGACACGGCAGAAACCTACACCTCCACGAGTTCCAGCAAGGCGCTGCTTCAATCCATCCGGGCGCGCGACGGATACATGCAAGCGCTGCATTACAACGACCGAGGCCTGCTTGCTTCGGTCACCGACTCCTACCAACGGTCCCTAACGTTTGCCTACAATAGCAACGGCACGCTCCATGCCTTGACGACTCCTGACGGAACGACGCTCATCTACGGGTACGCCGCGGGAAGCGATGGGCAGAATCTGACTTCAATCACCTTTTCAACCTCGCCGCCCTCGACACTCACGTACGTGTACGAAAACACCGGCCTGCGCGATGCATTGACGGGCATCATCGACGGGAACGACAGCCGCTATGCGACCTGGACCTACGACGCGATTAATCGAGGAACGTCAAGCCAGATTGGCGCCGGATCGAATGCAGAAATCACATCCGTCTCCTACGACGATGCGACCGGAGCCCGCACCGTCACCAATTCTCTGGGGGTGCAGGACACCTACGTCTTCACCACCTTGCAGGGCGTTCCAAAGGTAACGCTAATCAGCCGCGCCCGAACGAGCACCACTGCGCCGGCGACGCGCACGTTCAGTTACGATGGCAATGGGTACATCGCGAGCCAGACCGACTGGAACGGAAATCTCACCACGTACGTCAACGACGCCCACGGCGATCCAACGATTGTCAACGAAGCGGTGGGCACGCCGGAAGCCCGCACCACGACGATCCAATACGACCCCCGGCTCCCGCATTTGCCGCATCAGACCATCACGGCCGGGCTTACCACAACGTTTGCCTACGACGCCAGCGGCAACCTGATAAGGCGCACTGACACGGACACCACCACTGCGACCGAGCCCTATTCCACCAACGGCCAAAGTCGAACCTGGAGTTATACGTGGAGCAACTTCCTGCTTGCCTCTGTCAAAAGTCCAGGTGGCTATACGACGTCTTATGTTTACGATAGTAGCGGCGCGCTCATCAAAATAACCAACGCGCTCGACCAGTCGATCAATGTTGCGGCGCACACGGGCGGCGGACTGCCGCTGACCGTCGTCGATCCCAACGACGTTACCACCCGCCTGAAATATAATGCGCGGCAGCGGCTTTTGAGCAGTACCGTCACAACGTCGCAAGGTCCTAGGACAACGACCTACAGTTATGATGCAGCCGGTAACCTGGTTAGGACCACCCTGCCTGACAGCTCCGCTCTCACCAACACGTACGATGGCGGGCATCGCCTCACAACGGTGACCGACCTTTTCAACCAGAGCATCGCTTATACGCTCGATGCGCTCGGTGATCGCACGCAGGCAAGTCTGGTGGCGGCCGGCAACCACATAGTGCGCCGGCATTCCGATAATTTCGATGCCCTCGGGCGCGAACTGAATGATACCGGCGGAATGGGGCAGGTTACGGCATACAGCTACGACCCCAATGGCAACGCGCTCACTATCGCCGACCCGCTGGGGCGCGTTACCGACCAGGCATTTGATACGCTTAACCGCCGCAATAAAATCACCGACGCGGCCGGGGGCGTCACCACGATCACGTACGACGTGCATGACCGGCCCTTGAGCGTCACGGATCCCAACGGGAACACCACAACCTACGTCTACGATGGCTTTGGAGACATCATTCAGCAAGTGAGCCCGGATACCGGAAGGACCGTCTATCACTACGATTCCGATGGCAACCTCACGCAACGAGTTGATGCCGCTGGCGACACCATGAATAACACTTACGATTCGCTCGATCGCATTCTGACCACGACCTATCCCGCCGATCCCAGTCTGAGCGTTGCCTATCGCTACGACCAGGCCGGGCACGGTTTCGGGATTGGCAGGCTTACCTCTCTTACTGACGCCGCGGGTTCCCTGGGCCGCTCCTACGATGAGCGCGGCAACATCCTGACCGAGAAACGCGTCTCTAGGTCTCGAACGTTGGTCACCTCCTATACCTACGATGCCGCAAGCCGTGTGGCGTCCGTCGCCTACCCTGATGGCTGGCTCATCACTTATGGCCGCGATGCCATGGGTCGAATTACAGGAATCACGGCGACACCACCCGGCTCGAAGTCGCCATCCGTTGTGCTCTCGGGCGTTACCTATGAGCCCTTCGGGCCTGTCTCTGAGCTCACCTACGGCAATGGCGTCAAAGAGTCAGGACAGTTTGACCTTGACTACCGCATCACCAGCCTGACCGATAGTGGAGCACACGCACTCCAAAACCTTTCCTATTCTTATGACGCTAATGACAACGTTTCTTCGATTACGGATAGCGTTACGCCGGGCGACAGCCAGGCGTTCGCATATGACTTGCTCAATCGGCTCGTAAACGCTTCTGGAGCCTATGGGGTTCTCAGCTACACCTACGACAAGGTGGGCAACCGGCTGACGCAGACGATAGGGACGGCAAGCACCCTCTTCTACGCTTATACTCCCGGCTCTAACCGCCTTGCGAGCATCGCCGCCGATGGCAGAACGACGCAGGTAGGCGCCACTGGAGCAGGGAATATCAGCCGTATCCCATCAGCAACGGAAAGTCCGGCGCTGAGCCTGACCTACAACGCGGCGAACCGGCTGTCCGCCGTTAGCGCGCGCCACATGGTGCTTGCTGCCTTCACGTATGACGCATTTGACCAGCGCTTCGCGAAGGTGGACCCCGGTGACTCCCGACGGATCTATGCCTATGACCAGGACGGTAACCTGCTCGAAGAGACCGGTGGCGGCCGCTCGCCGATCGATTACGTGTATCTGGACGGCAAACCCATCGTGGAAATCCTGCCGGTTACGGGAAAGGTATATTACCTGCACGATGACCGGCTGGGCACGCCGCAGATCGTTACTGACGGCAGCCAGAACATTGTATGGAGCGCGGTCTACCAGCCATTCGGGGCGGCTTCCATTTTGGTAGGGGCAATCACGCAGAACCTGCGCCTGCCGGGACAATATTTTGATGCGGAAAGCAGCTTCAACGAAAATGGATTTCGCGAATACATACCGAGCTTAGGCCGCTACTCCGAATCCGATCCTTTCGGAATATGGCCTGGACCTGGCGAGTACTCCTACGCTCTAGCCAATCCAGTTAGATTTAAGGATCCGCTCGGGCTGTGGGTCGACTGCACTAAAAGTAACTCTGCCGGAGCAATGAATACTTGGGAGCGGCTGCAAACGGGAAATCTATCCATGTCGAACCTTCTGCCAGCACTCGATCGAGTGATCGACTTAGTTGGGACCCTATCCGACTATACACACAATGAGCCTATTTCATCCTTGACTACTAAAGTATGATTTTCTAAAAATCGCGGCTCAAGCTGGAGTACCCCTTGGGCAGGGGGACCTGCCTGCGACACTAGGTAGTCTGGCCGGTTCTTTCGTTACCTACTTCGGCTCGAGTGTGGCAATCTCCACAGACGTAATCCTGGCCGCTGGCGAGCTATAGGTAACGAAAAATCCCCCCATAAGCGTACCCGCCGGTCTCGCGTGGGCTTTGGCAGACAAATCCTTGGCGGAACGAGCGGGGGATTTTGTGGACTACGCTATCACACGAGGGGGCGTAACCTGGGCAGCGACGACGAATGGTGATGCCGTTGCAGCGCCCTTGCTGTTGACAGGTCGGAGGGGGGGCGTGGAGGCAGCTTGATACCGTCATTCTGCCTGCTGGTGGGATAAACTGCCCCCGCGCGCACCCAAAACAGAGGCTACACGCAAGGCATCTCGTTTGCTGCACGTTTGGCGCGTGCCTTGCTTTTGACGGCGGAAGCGATTATACTTTTTGTCGAGCGGCAAAGTGGGCGAAAAGCCCACTTTTTTGTTGGGGGACAGTGGTTTCGCTGATGGACGAGGGTGCGTGGTGCTCTGACGGCATCCTTTTCTCGCAGCAAGCGAAGGAGAGGCGCGCTTTCTTACCGCTCAGAAGGTGGCAGAGCCGGATGGTTGTGGATGTGGAAAAGATCCGAAGCATGGCGGAGCGAGTTGCCGTCTCCGAGGGCCTTGCGCTGGTGGACGTGGAATTGAAAGGTGGGCGCACGAACCAGCTCTTAAGGATTTATATCGATAAGCCGAGCGGGATTTCCCATGCGGATTGCCAGAACGTGAGCGAGCAGATGAGCGCTCTTTTGGACGTTGAAGACCCCTTCCCCGGCCCTTACACGCTGGAGGTTTCGTCTCCCGGCCTCGAGCGCAAGCTGGCGAAGGCATCCGACTACGAATACTTTACCGGACGCCGGGCGCGGCTGGTGCTGCGCGAGCCGCTGGAAGACCAGCGGGTTTTGGAAGGGCGGCTGGCGGGTTTCGATCGAGGCCGCGTGCGGCTGGAAGTGAATGAAGGGAAGGTCTGCGAGCTGGAGCTCGCGAATATTGCGAAGGCGAGGCTGGTGTTGTGAGCGTTGCCGGTGTCCGGGTTATTTGCCCGTCTATTTGAGATCCTCGTTGCTGAAACGCACGTTTCTTCGAGGGTATTGCCGTGACGACGAGTTTGCTTTATCAGACCATTGACCAATTGAGCCGCGAGAAAGGCATCGACCCGCAGGTGATCATCTCTGCCGTGGAAGACGCTATTCTGGTGGCAACGCGCAAATACTATAAAACTTCCGAAGATCTTGAATCGCATTTTAACAAAGACACCGGGGCCGTGGAAGTGTGCGCGGTTAAAAAAGTGGTCGAGCGTGTTGAGGATGTGGACCGGGAGCTCTCGCTGGAGGATGCCCGCCGGTACGATTCTGGAGCAAGCCTGGAAAGCGAAATCCGGATTCCGAAGGCCACCGACGTTCTGGGTCGCATTGCCGCGCAAACGGCCAAGCAGGTGATTTTTCAGAAAGTCCGCGAAGCGGAGCGGGATACCGTCTATGCCGAATACAGCCAGCGTGTCGGCGAGCTGGTCAACTGCACCGTGAAGCAGATCGAAGGGCCGGACGTGATTGTCGATCTGGGCCGGACGGAAGGCCGCATGCCCAGGCGCGAGCAGTCGCGCCTTGAGACCTATCAGATGGGCGACCGGCTTCGCGCTGTGATCACCGCCGTAGACCGGGTTGCGCGCGGCCCGCAGGTGGTGGTCTCACGGGCGGACTCCGTCCTCGTGCAGCGGCTTTTCGAGATGGAGGTGCCGGAGATTTACGATGGCACGGTGGTCATCAAAGGCATGGCACGGGAGGCGGGCGAGCGCACCAAAGTCGCGGTCTCTTCCAAGGACCCTGATGTCGATTGCGTCGGCGCCTGCGTGGGCATGAAAGGGATGCGCGTGCAATCCATCATTCGCGAGCTGCGCGGCGAAAAGATTGACATCATCGAGTATAACGAAGACCCTGTTACGTTCGCCGCCAACGCGCTGAGCCCGGCGAAGATCAATCACGTCTCCATTGTGGACTCCGAAGGGCGGAACCTGGAAGTCATTGTGGACGATACGCAACTCTCGCTCGCCATCGGCAAAAAGGGACAGAACGTGCGGCTGGCCGCCAAGCTTCTTGGCTGGCACATTGATATCAAGAGCGAAGAGGAAAAACGGCAGGAGATTGAGTCGCAGATGGCGGCCATGGCGCGGCGCGGCGCGGCCATTGCGGAGCTTGCAGGCCTGGGAGAGAAAACCATCGCCAAGCTGCGCGATCAGGGCGTCGAAACCGTCGAGCAACTGGCCCAGATGACTCCGGACGACCTGACAACCATCCCGGGCATTGGCGAAAAGACGGTAGAGAAGATCCGGCGCGTGGTCACCGAATACTTCGAGCAGGGCGAACAAGCAGCGGAAGGCGAAGCTGCGGCAACCGAAGTAACGGCTCTTGCCGGCGCGGAATCGGAGAGCGTCCCGGCCGGGGAGGCCGAGATGCCGGCTTCAGAAGAAGCTGCAGGAGATGAAAGCGAATCCGCCGCCGCTCCGCCCACAGCCAGCACGCCTGATGACGCAGAATCTCCCGGCATTGAAGAACCGGTCTCGCGGAATGAGGATTCTTCGGAAACCGGTTGACCTCCGCGCGCAAATTTATTCTAATAAGCCATTCCACGTGAAAATGCCGGCCTTGAGGAACCCGTGGTAGCCACGGTCTATCGTCTGGCGATGGACCGTGGGTTGTTCCTGCAATGAACGGTCAGACGGGTGTTGACCTTGGCTACCCGGTCTTTTACAGAGTAAGGCATGGGGCGCGAGGGTGTATGCTGCATAAAGGTGCAACTGGATTCGGAGGCGGAACGAGGTGAGCGGCAGGATTCGCATCAATGATTTGGCGCGTGAGCTGGAGGTGAAGAGCAAGTCGGTTCTGGACTATCTGCACGAGCTGGGGCTTACGGATAAAAAGTCGCATTCGAGCGCGGTTGACGATAGTGTGGCGGCGAAAGTCCGCGATCACTTCCTCCACGTTGCAGGTGAAGAGAAGCCTTCCGCGCCGAAGGAGCATCCGTCGCCGGGGGCGGCCGTGGCCCCTGCCCCTACTCCTCTTCCCAAACCCGTCCACCACTTCGAGTCTGTTCCACTAGGGCGGACCATTGCCCAAATCAAGGCGGATGCCAGAAAAGCCATCACGCCTCCGGCGAGGCCCGCAGCCGCAATCCAGCCGCCAAGGCCTTCAGAAGGGGCAAGCCATCCGGTTGCCGGCGCACCGGTACAACCTCCTCCTCCTCGCCCATCCATGGGAACCCCGGTCGTCGCGTCTGCCACCGGGGTGCGTCCGTACGTGGCCGGACGCCCCAGCTCGGTAGCCACAAGCCTGAAACCGGCGATCGCAAGGCCCGAATCTCCGCTTCCCTCGAAGCCGGGGGCACCGCCGATTGCGGCAAAGTCAGTGAAGGGCCTGCCCTCCTCCAAAAGACCGGCCTCGAATCAGCCTATTTACCCTGGCGTGGGACGCGTGCGTCCCGCGCCGCCCAGGCCGCTTCCTCCGCGTCGTCCCGGCGAGCACCGGCCAATGCACCCCACGTCTACGCGCTCTCCGGTAGCTCCGGGCTTTCGCCCAGAGTCGCTTCCAACCGTCCGACCCTCTGCGCCACGCTTGCCTTCCCCGCTGGCTCGTTCCACAACAGCCGTTGGGCGGCCTCAACCGGGCGCTTTGACCCCCAGGCCTGCCGTTCCCGAACCCGTCGCGATCACCAGAAAGATCGTGATTACCGAAGGCGTCACCATTAAGGAGCTCTCAGAAAAGCTTGAAGTCCGCGCCAAGGACGTGATCAAGCGGCTTCTTGAAAAGGGGATCTTCTCAACGATTAATCAGACGCTGGACAGCCAAACCGCACAGGATGTTTCTCGCGACTTTGGCGCTGAAGCTTCGGTGATCAGTTTTGAAGAGGAAGTGGTGCAGGAGGTGGCGGAAGCCGACAAGCCGGAAGACCTCCAAGCCCGTCCTCCCGTGGTTACGGTGATGGGGCACGTCGATCACGGCAAGACCTCTCTTCTCGATGCCATCCGCGAAAGCAACGTCACCGCGCGAGAGGCCGGAGGCATCACGCAGCACATCGGGGCTTATCACGTCAACGTCAATAACCGCAAGGTGGTCTTCCTGGATACTCCGGGGCACGAAGCTTTCACGCTGATGCGCGCGCGCGGGGCCAAAGTGACCGACGTCGTGGTGCTGGTGGTTGCGGCCGATGACGGGGTCATGCCCCAGACGATTGAAGCCATTAATCATGCTCGTGCCGCTAAAGTGCCGATTGTGGTTGCCATCAACAAGATGGACAAACCGGAAGCCAACCCGGAGAGAGTGAAGAAGCAACTTGCGGACTTGAACCTGATGCCGGAAGAGTGGGGCGGCGACACGGTGACCGTGGAAGTCTCGGCCCGACAGAAGAAAAATCTGGAACTACTGCTGGAAATGATCCTGCTGGTGGCTGACCTGCAAGGACTCAAAGCCAATCCGAACCGCCCGGCCTCCGGCACCGTGCTCGAGGCAAAGCTGGATCGTGGACGCGGACCCGTGGCCACGGTCCTGGTAGAGAACGGGACGCTCAAAGCCGGCGACACCTTCCTTGTCGGCTCCATCTACGGCAAAGTCCGCGCGATGCTGGACGACCGCGGCCAGCCGGTCCAGGAAGTCCCGCCCGCAACCCCGGTTGAGGTGCTTGGACTGGAAGACGTCCCCCAGGCGGGCGACCGGCTGCAAGCCATCGAGGACACGAGCAAGGCCCGGCAGATTGCCGTCCACCGTCAAGCCAAGGCGCGCGAGGCAGCGCTGGCCAAGAGCGCGCGCCTCACCCTCGACCAGTTGCATCAGCAGCTTGCCGCCGGCGATGTGAAAGATCTGCCGCTGATCATCAAGGGGGACGTGCAAGGCTCGGTTGAGGTGCTTTCCGATACGCTCGCCAAGCTCAGCGATGACCGGGTTAAAGTGAAGGTGATTCATGCCGGCGTGGGAGCCATCACGGAAACCGACGTCCTGCTGGCCACCGCTTCGAACGCTGTCATCATTGGCTTCAACGTGCGGCCCGAGCGCAAAGCTTCAGAGCTTGCATCGCTGGAAAAAGTGGATATCCGCCTGCACACCATCATCTACGAGCTGGTGGATGAAATCCGCAAAGCCAAAGTCGGGTTGCTTGAAGTGAAATACAAGGAGGTTGCGCTGGGCCGCGTCGAGGTGCGTGAAACCTTCCGCATTTCAAAGGTAGGGATGGTGGCAGGCTGCTATGTGCTCGATGGCAGGCTCACGCGCGATGCAAAGATTCGTTTGCTGCGCGACAACGTGGTGGTCTACGAGGGGCGCATCCGTTCCCTACGGCGCTTCAAAGAGGATGTCGCGGAAGTGCGGGCCGGCATGGAATGCGGCATTGCGCTGGAGAATTTTAACGACGTGAAGGCCAACGACGTCATGGAAGCCTTCGTCACCGAGCGGGTGGCGGAAGAGGCCATCGCGTAAAAGCAGAAGACGAGAGACGAACCGCGCCTATTGACCTCTCTGCCATCACCCGCCCATCGCGCTGGGTGGGTCTTCGCGTCTCTATCAATAACCATGCCGGTGGGACTGCTGACGCTCGAAATCCAACTTCCGTACGTTCATTCCCTCAAGGAA
>JASHTR010000077.1 GCA_030040455.1 Terriglobia bacterium
CGCCCGGGGAAGCCAGGAGGATATTGTTCATGGCCTGCTGGCCCATGCGGACGACTATGTGACCAAGCCTTTCAATCAGCGGGAGCTCCAGGCCCGCGTCCAGGCGGGGGTAAGAGTGATTAAGCTGCAAATTGCATTGACGGAGAGGGTGACGGAGCTTGAGAAAGCGCTGGCCCAGGTGAGCAGACTGGAAGGGCTGTTGCCGATCTGCTCTTATTGCAAGCGCATCCGCAACGACCGGAATTATTGGCAGCAGGTGGAGAGCTACATTGCCCAACATTCCGAGGCCGAGTTTACCCACGGCATTTGTCCCCAATGCTATGAAACCATCGTAAAACCTGAGCTGGAACAAATCCGGGAGTCATAGCGAATCTCATATGGAAGCTGCGTGCTGGATAGCTGCAACGATGGTCGTTATTCTGGCGCTCCTTTACAAGGTCGGAACCCTGAAGTCGCGAGAGCGTGAATATTCGGAGTTCGTCCGCCGCGCGGAAAAGCGGGAAGCGATGCACGAACAGCGCTACCGCGAGTTGCTGGATAATGCCAGCGACATTGTCTACACCCTCGATCTTGAAGGGAGGCTCATGACCTGGAGCAAGGCGGGGGAGATGATTACGGGTTACGGGCAGCGGGAGTTGTTCCAAAAGGATCTGGCAGAGCTTGTTCCGGCGGAGCGACGCGAGGCCGCGCGCGCCTGGATTCGCCAAACCGCGGAAGGACGGGGGCCAGCGACATTCGAGCTGGTCGTTACCGCCAAGGATGGCAACCCGGTCATCCTCGACGTCAGCACGCGAGCCATCACGCGGGACGGTGGGTTTGTGGGAGTTCTCGGGTTTGCCCGCGACATTACCGAGCGCAAGCGGTCTGAAGAGGAAGCGCAGCGAGCCCGCGAAGCGGCGGAAGCGGCATCACGGTTAAAGAGCGAGTTCCTTGCCAACATGAGCCACGAAATCCGCACCCCCATGAACGGCATCCTGGGAATGACGGAGCTGGCTCTCGAAACCAACCTCAGCAAGGAGCAGCGCGAATTTCTGGAAATGGTGAAAATGTCCGCGGATTCTCTCCTGGACATCATCAACGACATCCTCGATTTCTCGAAAATTGAGGTGGGCAAACTTGAGTTGGATGCGTCGCCGTTCAATCTGCGGCACCTCCTGGAAACAACGCTGAAGCTCCTCATGATTCGGGCTCGGCAGAAAGGACTTCATCTGACCTGCGAGGTTGACCCACGCGTTCCGGATGGCTTGCTGGGCGACTCGACGCGCTTGCGCCAGGTTCTGATGAACCTGGCCGGAAATGCTATCAAGTTCACTGAAAACGGATCAATCCAGGTAGGGGTTCAAACCGCAGCCATAAGCCGTGATGAAGCCGTCCTCCGCTTTGAGGTGAGGGATACGGGCATTGGGATTCCTCCTGAAAAACAGCAAATCATTTTTGAGGCTTTCACTCAGGCCGATGGCTCAACCACCCGGAAATATGGAGGCACGGGCCTGGGATTAACAATCACTAAAAAGCTCGTGAACATGATGGGGGGCGAAATCAACGTTCAAAGCGAGGCTGGCCAGGGAAGCATATTCAGCTTTGCCCTGCCTTTTCCTCTTACCCAGAGTTTGCCGCGCGAAAAGGCGAAAGAAGAGGAAAGCGTTTTCGATTCTCGAATGGGTGCGCCGGGCACGCTTGAGTTACCCGCACCGCCAAAAAGAGGAGACGCTCCACTTCGGATCCTGCTGGCCGAGGACAACCCTGCCAACCAGAAGCTGATTCTTTACCTCCTTGAAAAGCAGGGCTGCACCCTGGAAGTAGCCAACGACGGCAAGGAAGCTCTGGCTCTTGTGGAAAAAGCCGGTCCGGACGGTTTTGACCTTATCTTGATGGATATTCAGATGCCTTACCTGAACGGATTTGAAGTCACCCGAATCATCCGACAGAACGAGAGAGAGTCCCGCAGCCATCTTCCCATCATCGCCCTTACAGCACACGCGATGAAGGGAGACAGGGAAAAATGCCTTGAGGCGGGCATGGATGCATATATTTCCAAGCCGATTGATCGTGAAGAGCTTTTTCAAATTGTCGAACGGTTCGCCTCCGGCAGCCTGGAACGTCCTTTGCCCAGCCCGGAGACCTTCTCTCGGCCGGAGGTTCTTGATACCGCCGAGTGTTTAGCGCGAGTTGGAGGGAACTCCCAGTTGATCGGCGAGCTGGCTGAGCTTTTCCTGCAGGCGTGTCCGCGCTTGCTTGAGGAATTGAACCAGGCCGTTGTCGATCAGGATAGGGAAAGGCTGCAAAATATCGCGCACACGGTGAAAAGCTCGGCGGGAAACCTTTCGGGCAAAGCAGCCCTGCGCGCCGCTCAGAACCTGGAGTGGGAAGCCAGTTGTGGAGATTTTGAAGCCATTGATAGGGCCTGTGGAAATTTGGCCCATGAGATTGAGCGTCTGAGGCCCATCCTTGCCGATCTGGTAAAGGGAGGCCATCCAGAAACTGAGCCGGCTCTGCTGCCATAATCCTCGGGCCATCGATGGACGCAGCGAGGAAGCCGCTCGATAGGGGAAAGATGCGAATACTGATTGCTGAAGACGATCCTGT
>JASHTR010000078.1 GCA_030040455.1 Terriglobia bacterium
CCTACGCGAGATGGCTGGGGCTGGATGTGACGATTGTTGGCAAGACGCTCGATTTCTGGAAGACCCATATGCCTCGCGGTATGTTCCTACGCTCGGGTCCGGACTGGCATCTTGACGCGCGCGAAGTTGCCACCTTCGAAGCCTACGTGAGCCTGCGCGGCTTGAGGCCGGCCGAAACCAAGCCTTTGCCTCTCCGCACTTTTCTCGATTACGCTGGCTGGTTCATGGGGCAATACAACCTCACGCCGCGCACCGCTCACGTCGTTCATTTCGCCAGATCAAATGGCGAATACGTGGCAACGTTGGATGATGGGTCGCGGCTGTGCGCCAAGAAAGCTTTGCTCGGCCTTGGCTTTGCCTTCTTCAAACACTACCCGAAGGATATTACCCGGAAACTGCCTCGCGACTCCTATGTACACACTTGCGACACGGTGGATTTTGACCCGTACCGAGGGAAACGGATTCTGATCATCGGGGGACGCCAGAGCGCGTTTGAGTGGGCAGCGCTGATTGGGGAGCATGAAGCCGAGGAAATTCACGTTGCGTACCGGCATGCCACGCCTCGCTTTGTGGAGCCGGACTGGTCCTGGGTGCAGCCGATGGCACGGCGGGCCCTTCGGGATCACTCCTGGTGGAGGCAGCTCGCCATGGAAGAGCAGGAACGTATTCGAAATGACTTTTGGATGACGGGGCGTATGATTCTTGAAGAGTGGCTTGCCGCGCGAGTCGATCAGCCCAACATCCATCTCCACGAGAAGACCGGCATCGTCTCGGTCGATACGCGCCATGACGGGACGTATGACTTTCTGCTGGAAGACAACTCAAGATGCAACGTGCACCAGATCATTCTCGCCACGGGTTACATGCCGGTGATGGATAACGTAGACTTCCTGGATCGCTCGTCGATTCTCGGTCTCCTGGCGACCGTGAGCGGTTTCCCCGCGCTCGACCCGGAATTCCAGACCAATCTGCCCAACTTGTATGTAACCGGCCTCGCCGCTACGCGCGACTTCGGTCCGTTCTTCGGTTTCACTGTCGGGTGCCCTGTCGCCGCCAAAATTATCGGTGATGCGGTAACGAAGTGATCCCCTGCGGATCGCAACAGGACAACCGCGTGCGGCGGGCAGCGCTGCGACTGCGCCAGGGTCACGGCAAAGCCGCGTCGGTATGGAATGCGGGAGCTTGCTCCCGCTTTCCGAGCCGGAAGCTTGCTTCTGGCTCCTGTCGCCTCCGCAAGCAGGCGCGCCCAAAACCAGCTTGCTAGCAACTAAGTACTAGATATTCCTTCAGCGCCACGAGCAAGCTCGCCGGCCCCAAAGCGGCAGCGAGCTGCCGCACTCCATAG
This sequence comes from Terriglobia bacterium, assembly GCA_030040455.1. GTDB lineage: Bacteria > Acidobacteriota > Terriglobia > UBA7540 > UBA7540 > RH2-MAG17b. The sequence goes on from JASHTR010000078.1 coordinate 1,346, forward strand.
GTGCTTCGCACCAGCGGCGCTGCCACCATCACCGAGACCCGTGTTATTATCTTAAAGCTAAGGGATCCATCGACATTGAAAGAGTTTTGGCCCGATATCGCCCGGCGTCTGAGCAAGGGTTGCTGAGAGTGGCTAAACCATGCTGGGATTTGATGAACGTGCCGCCCGCTGTACGTGGACTGTTGTCGCCATTCTTATTCTCGCTGCGGTCATCTATCGAATCCGCGACACACTCTTTCTTCTCGTAGTAGCGTTGCTCTTTGCCTATCTCTTGTGGCCGCTGGTCAACTATCTGGACAAGCGCTTGCCTGGCCGATCGCGTACTCCCGCGTTGGCCATCGTGTACTCGTTGCTGATTGCGGTGCTTCTCGTCCTGGGCATCGAAATCGGTACCCATGTGGCCCGTGAAGCCAATGCCTTGGCCGCAAAAGTTCCGGAGTTTCTCGCCCAGATCCGACAGCCCCCAGCGCATAGCGCCGTGCCAAAGGCAGGATCGCTGAGCAATCTGACCCGTTGGGCGGGCTCGCTCTTAACGAAATATTCCAAGAACATCGTCGCTCTTTTGCCTAAGGCAGGCTTGCAACTTCTTTCCTTGGCGGGAGATTTGATCTCTCTCGTCCTTGTCCCTATCCTGAGTTTCTTTTTCCTTAAGGATGGGCGCGCAATGCGCAAGTCGCTGCTGGGCTTTATTGGAAGCGGACGCCGCCGGGGACGGCTGGAAGACCTCGCGAGGGATCTGGACGTGCTTCTTGCCCAATATATGCGCGCCCTGGTGATTTTGGCTGCTGTCGCGTTCGGCGTTTATGGATTACTCCTCGCACTGATGAAGGTTCGTTATGCGCTCTTGCTGGCTGCCATTGCCGGTCCCTTGGAATTTATTCCTATGGTCGGACCTTTTGTTGCGTTTGTATTCATCATGGCTGTATCTGCATTCACTGGCTCTCACCACCTGGTCTTGATCGCAATTTTCCTGGTCATTTTCCGTCTTTTCCAGGACTATTTTATCTCGCCTCGAATTATGAGCGAGCAGATGGCGCTTCATCCTCTCCTAGTGATTCTGGGCGTCTTGGCCGGCGGGGAGTTTGCCGGCGTCGCAGGCGCTTTCCTTTCCGTCCCCGTGCTGGCGACGCTACGCATCGTCTACCTCCATCTGGCGAGGCGGCGAATTCAAACTCCAGACTCCAAACTGCCCCTCAAAGCTTGATCTGCCGCTCCGGATGCTTCCCCGGTGGAAGTCCTTTGTAGCCTGATGGACGCCAATCATCCCCGCTAAAAAGACACGGTTCCCCTCTTCTCTGAAAGTATTGTGTCGTCGGAAGGTCCACGCGAGCCCTGTCTTCGTTGAGCATCAGTCATATTATCGTAGAACAATTCGTATTATGCTCTATTCGTAATTCCAACCCTTTCGGGAGGAGTAAGCTTATGGGCACATCTGCCACCGACAACCAGTTGAGCGAAATCACAAGTGGACCTCCGCCCGCTACGATCTCTGACGCGCTCACTCTGATGCAAAGAATTGACCGTCTGCTGCCGAGCGGCGACGGGCTGAAGTGGTTCAACCTTCTCTATGCGAGAGTCACGGAGCAAGTTGACCGTAATCCTCCACAGGGCGGGTGGGAAGATGCGGCGTGGCTTGCGCGCCTCGATGTCGTCTTTGCTCATTTCTATCTCAATGCAGTCTCGAATGGGCTGAAGAGTTCCACTGCCGTTCCCAGTTCGTGGAAGGCGCTGTTCGAAGCACGGTTTCGTCCCGGGATTGATCGCATCCAGTTTGCGCTGGCCGGAATGAACGCACATATCAATCATGATCTGGCGCTGGCGCTACTTCAGACCGACACCGAGCTGAATCTCGTTCCGGGCAAGACAAGCCCGGAGCATGACGATTTTGAGCGCGTGAACGGTCTTTTGGAAGCTGTCCTTCCCACCGCTTTGCAGTTCCTCGCCACAGGAATTCTTGGGGAGATGGCCGAGGACACCGGGAAAATCGGGAGGCTTCTTGCGATTTGGAACGTCCGTGCCGCGCGGGATTTCGCTTGGGACCTCGCCGACCATCTTCGTTCATTGACTGGGGTAGCGCGCGCTACGGCCTTAACAGTGCAGGACCAGATAACCGGAGTGGTAGGTCGCAGCTTGCTCCTGGCAGTTTAATTTCGCGCATCCGCCATAAGGCCGCTTCGCCGCTGGGCCTCATACCGGAGTAAAATATGCGGATGCTAACTTGGCTCGTGATCGGGGTTGGAGACATCACCACGAAGCGCGTCCTACCGGCGATTCTGGCCGAGGAGCGCAGCCGGCTGGTGGGCATCGTTACTCGCCACCCGGCGAAGGCCGCGCCCTACGGCGTGCCGGGATTTATAACTCTTGAAGCTGCTCTCGGAGAATCGGATGCCGCCGCGGTTTACGTCGCCTCGCCGGTTTTTCTCCACGCTTCGCAATCCGTCGCAGCGCTTGCCGCCCAAAGGCACGTCCTCTGCGAAAAGCCGATGGCGATGAACCTTGCCGAGGCGGAAAGAATGGTCGCGCAGGCGCGCGCGTGCCGCCGCACCTTCGGCGTAGCCTACTATCGCCGCGCATATCCCAAGGTGCATCGCGCCATGGAACTGATCCGCCAGGGCGTGATTGGGCGGCCGGTGATTGCTTGGGCCACCTGCCACATGGAGGCCATCGCCATCAACTCGGATCGCTTGTGGTTTTTGGACCCGGCCCAGGCTGGCGGAGGACCACTCTACGACATCGCTTCCCACCGCATCGACATCCTGAATTTCCTTTTTGGGGAGCCGGCGCGGGTCACCGGTCATCTCTCGAACGTCGTCCACGCGCTTGCCGTCGAAGATTCGGCGAC